>JANQRD010000189.1 GCA_028284725.1 Allomuricauda sp.
AGAAATGAGTCCGTTGACCAAAGAGCATCGTGACACCCCTGCTTTAACCGAGCGGTTTGAACTTATGGTGAACGGAAAAGAGTTGGCCAATGCTTATTCAGAGCTTAATGACCCTATTGATCAGCGTGAGCGGTTTGAAGAACAATTGCGTCTATCCGAAAAAGGTGATGATGAAGCCATGTTCATCGATCAGGACTTTTTAAGAGCTCTGGAATACGGAATGCCCCCAACCAGCGGCATTGGTATTGGCATCGATCGGTTGGTTATGTTGCTGACCAACAATTCATCCATTCAAGAAGTACTCTTCTTTCCGCAAATGCGCCCTGAGAAAAAACAGGTTGAGCTTACCCCCGAAGAGAAAACCATCATGGACATTCTTAAACCCAATGGTGAACTACCTTTGAGCGAACTCAAGGAAAAAGCCGCACTAAGCGGAAAAAAATGGGATAAGAGCACTAAAAATTTGGTGAAATTGGGTGTTATGCAAGTGGAAAAAAATGAGGCGGGACTTTTTGCCAAATTAGGAGGATAATACCAATACCAAAGATTCCCTTGACTTTTCCTTAAAGCAGAACTCTTTTGTTTTGGGCAATAGTCCTATCTTGTCATAAGATTCATCATCAAAATTATGCAAGAGGTCTACATCAATGCCTTGGGTGCATACTTGCCGAACAATCCCGTTTCCAATGAAGAAATGGAAGACTATCTTGGTAAAATCAATGGTAAAGCAAGTAGGGCTAAATCAAGGGTTCTCAGTCAAAATGGTATTCAAAATAGATACTACGCCCTAGATAAAAATCAAAAAAGCACCCATACCAATGCCGGGCTTGCGGCAATGGCCTCTAAAGCTGCACTCGAAAAAAGTGGCATTCTAAATCAAGATTTACAACTGATATCGGTAGGTACCACGCAAGGTGATCTTCCGGTACCGGGCTTTGCCAGTTTAGTGCATGCGGAGCTTGGAATTCCCCATTGCGAGCTGGCAAATTTTCAAAGTGTTTGTGCCAGTGGAATGATGGCCGTAAAAAATGCCTATGTACAAATCAAAGCGGAAGAAAAACAGAATGCGCTCTGTGTCGGAAGCGAATTTGCAAGTCGCCTTTTTAAAGCATCCCGATTTGAGGCCCAGGATCAAAAGTCCCTTCCCTTCGACACGGAATTTCTCCGATGGATGCTATCGGATGGTGCAGGAGCCATGGTTTTGGAAAACAAGCCAAACACAGCCGGACTTTCACTCAAAATAGAATGGGTTGATATCAAATCACTAGCTAACGACCATCCCCTATGTATGTACGTTGGTCAAATGGACAATGCAGATGGCAGTTTGAAGGGATGGCTGGATTATCCTGACTACGAGACCGCTTCAAAAGATGGCGCCATCAACCTAAAACAAAACACCCGACTCCTAAATAAGGTTGTTGAAGTGGGTGTTGCACACTATTTTGAGTTGATAGATGAGGGCAAAATCGTTACCAAGGATATTGATTGGTTGTGTTGTCATTATTCTTCGCTCTACTTTAAAAAACCCATTCAAGACTTACTAAAAAAAGGTGGAGCCCATATCCCAGAGGAAAAATGGTTCAGTAATCTTACCACCAAAGGAAATACAGGAGCCGCTTCTATTTTTATTATGCTCGAGGAATTGATGTATTCTGGCGATTTGAAAGAGAATGACACCATCATTTGCATGGTTCCTGAAAGTGGAAGGTTTATCACCTCTTTTATGAAGCTAAAAGTAGTGGGGAATACCGAAAAAACCTCACCAAAATACACCATTAGGGAGATAAAGGCTCCTGAACTAAACATAACGCGCAATCCAACCTCTGAGTGGTTGGTAAGGCAACTGACCCAAGTTTGGATCGATTTTGAAAACAAGCTGTTGGAAATTCCTATTGTGAAGCAGATCCATCATGGCACCCTAAGCCTTGAAAACTACAAACTGCTGTTGTTCGATCTCCGCCAGCAGGTAATCGATGGCTCACAATGGATTTCCCGAGCAGCATCCAACATTGACATTTCACTATTTGAACTGCGGTCGGCCTTTATCAAACATACCGCTACCGAGCACAAAGACTATCAACTTTTAGAAAAAAACTACGTCGCTTTGGGAGAGCCTTTGGAAAAAATCCAGCTTGGTGAAAAAAATATCGGAAGTGCAGCGCTATCTTCCTTCATGTTTCAACAAGCAAGCAAACCCAACCCAATCGATCTGCTTGGGGCCATGTTTATTATTGAAGGTATCGGAAAACGTCTGGCCGGATATTGGGGAAGTCTCATTCAAGACCAACTTGGGCTTGAAGACGATCAAGTTTCTTTTTTGACCTACCACGGAGTGGCTGATGAGAATCATTTTCATCGATTGGAGGAAGCCCTAAATCACCCATTAATGAACATGGACTTAGCGTCCCAAATTGCTAAAACAGCAAAAACCACAGCACTATTATATCATTTGCAGTTGAAAGAACTGGGGAATTATTAATTTGCAGTTATGGATAATCAATTTGATATCAAAAACCACGATACCCGGGATCCCAATCCTTGGTTGGCGATGTATCTTGATAGCAGTATCCCCATCAACATGTTGACCAAACAGGCGCTAATGCGGGACAATAATAGCCGGTCAACAAGATACTTGCTCCCGTTCATCAAGTTTTGGTCAAAGATTTCCATGTTCTTTATTCATATCTTTAAGTTTTTCTTCCCAAAATTCTTTAATTCCTCCAAAGCGCTCCATAAAATTTTGGCCTGGGGATTAAAACATTTTGTAAGTCCAGATGCCAATCTGTTGATTTTTCGTCATTTTCATGCTGGAAGTGAGATTTTGGAATTTATCGCTAAAAATGTGGATGGGGTTCAAGTGACCACCAGTCCATTAAAGCCGTATGATTTCAATGATGTAAAGGAAGACCTTTTTTTAAATCACGACCTAAATCTTTATAATTTCGTAATCAAGTTAAATGGTGAACTTAAAGAAAAGGGACTGAGCATAAAAAAACAAAATGCACTAAATCTTGATATGATTTCCGAAAACCAATTCAACCACATTTCATTCCCAAAAAAATGGACAAATATTTTGGATTTAAGATCGGCTATTGAATTATTCACTCCCTTTTACCAATTGTTCCTTACCGCCAATGATTTTGTCAGAGCCTCCAATTCGTTGCAATTGGATGAGACGGTCGCCATTTACACGACCCAAATTCTTGGGACTCCGGGACATTTGGGACTGGTAAACAACAAACATCCCATGGTTCCCACTTCTACCTATACTGCGGGATATCGGTTAGTTTTACATGGATTGGCAACAGAGACATTGCACGAGATATTGGTGAACATTAAGTTGGGACGCCCAATGGATGGTATAATGACCCCTAAAACCGTTTCAATTTAGATGGGATCAAGTAAAGTATTGGGACTCATTTTGGGACCTGTTGTATTTTTTGTATTACTTAATCTCCCTTTCGAAATGGTCTCCACCAAAGGTGACTCGGTCATCGCTGTGGCGGCCTGGATGCTCATTTGGTGGATTACCGAAGCGGTGTCCATCTCCGTGACGGCTTTGCTCCCACTGCTGCTGTTGCCCATTTTAAAAATTCTTCCCATAGCGGAGGTAGGTGCAAACTATGGAAGTCCGATCGTATTCTTGTTCTTTGGTGGTTTTGTCATGGCACTGGCACTGGAAAAAGTGAATCTTCATAAGCGAATTGCGTTGAATATCATCCGCTTGACCGGGACAACACCCAACAAGGTTATTTTAGGCTTTATGATCGCCACCGCATCATTGAGCATGTGGATAAGCAATACAGCCAGCACCGTGGTGATGCTTCCCATTGCATTGTCCGTAATCAATTTATTGATCAATGACGAAGATGGTTTTACCAAGAATGACAAAAACTTTGCGTTAAGTGTTATGCTGGGGATTGCTTTTTCCGCTAATGCTGGTGGAATAGCAACAGTGATAGGCACGCCTCCAAATTCTGTATTGATTGGACTCCTGGAAAATGAATACAATACTGAAATTTCCTTTCTTAAATGGATGACCTTGGGCCTGCCCTTTTCTATTATAATGATTTCTATTTGCTACCTAGTATTGGTTAAATTGATGTTCCCTAACAGGGATTTAAAGTTCAATGCATCAAAAGACGTAATTCAAACGGAGCTTAAAAAGTTGGGGCCAACGTCTGGCAAGGAGAAAATGGTATTGGTAATATTTGCGGTGACTGTTTTCCTTTGGATTTTCAGGACATTGATCAACGCCATTTTTCCAAAACTGGGACTTACGGATACCATGATCAGCATCTTTGCGGCGGTTGCCTTGTTTGCCATCCCTTACAATCTAAAAAAAGGGGATTTTTTAATCCAATGGTCAGATACTTCAAAGCTCGCCTGGGGTATTTTGATACTTTTTGGAGGAGGACTTGCACTGGCTAAAGGGATGTCCACCAGTGGAATTGTGGATATGGTTGCGGGAGCCATAGCCAGCAGCGAGATCAGCATTATACTGACAGCATCATTATTGATCATGCTGATGCTGTTTATGACAGAACTGATGAGTAATGTTGCCTTGGTGGCCGTATTGGCACCCGTGGTTGCGGGTATTGCCATAGGACTCAATATTCCGATCCTCTACTTATTGATTCCTGTGACCATAGCCAGTAGCTGTGCTTTTATGTTGCCCATGGCCACGCCACCCAATGCCATAGTTTTTGCGAGTGGTTATGTAAAGATTGCTGAAATGGCTAGGGTAGGAATCATTCTAAACTGTATCGCGGTGCTATTGTTGATTCTGGTTTTCCAATTTGTAGTGCCGCTCTTGTTCTAAAAAGATAACCCCTCCGGGTGGAGGGGCTATCGATAAACTAACTAACTCAAATAATAGTAAGAAACTAACTAACTCTATTGTATATACGGATCAAAACCTTGTGGTAGATATCCCGTAGTGTCAAAATTCAACTCAACATCATCGCAAAGATCGATGTAGTTGATAGCTTTTAGTGAAAACGCCCCGCTGTAAGGATCAAAGTTTTCGGGTAGATATTTAGCTGTATCAAAGCCAAGTTCCCAGTCTTGGTCCTCCTCAATGTAAACTACGTTGTTTAAATCGAAATCTTCAACGGGCGCCAAAGGTTGCTTTGCGCTCACGGCCATGGTCATCATGACCACAAGCAGTGTTGTTAATGTGTAATTCCTGTTGTTCATAACCGTCGTTTTTTAATTCTTATACAAAGATAAAACCGATAAAAGTGAAGATTATTACAATTAATCTTTCCTTAACTATTCCCGAAAATCCGCTCCAAAATAGGTTTTGTCAGTTCAGGGCCTCAGGTGTTGAAAAAGTACCAGCCAGGGACATCAAATTTTGTCAGATTGATAGTGTTAAAGCCTTTTTTTTGCTATTTACACCTCGTCGATTTTTTAGTTATTTTTTTGTTAAACACCGTTAATCGATGCATTTAGTAGGAAACTAAAATCATTCACAAGTAAAAAGGCCCTTTTGCAAGGGCCTTTCACGACTAACTAACTCAAAAATTTGTAAAATGAAAACTAAAACATCCTACTTAGTTTGCCCCAAAGTAAGGGTCAAAATCGTTAGGGAGATACGCGCTGGTATCAAATCCCAAATCTATTTCATCTTCCTCAACGAAGTTGATTGATGCCACACCCACTACCTCAGTGTAAGGATCGAAATTTTCAGGTAGTGAATAGCTGCTGTCCAAACCAAGGTCCAGCTCAATTTCTTCTTCGATATAAGGAATGGAATTCAAATCTACATATACCTCATAAGGCGAAAATCCCTCTGGCAAATAATCTTTAGTATCGAAACCAAGATCCATATCTTCCTCCTCAATATAGTTGATGGAACTTACATCCAGTTGTCCTACATAAGGATCAAATCCTTCTGGTAAATAGTCCCAGGTATTGAAATCCAGGTTCAATTCATTTTCGTCTTCAATGTATATAATGGAATTCAAATCAAAATAGGTTTCGTAGGGATCAAATCCCTCGGGAAGATACTCGGAGGTATCAAAACCCAAATCGATTTCGGGCTCTTCCTCTATAAACACTATTTCATTTAAATTAAGTTCGAAGGAATCCTCGTTCAACGTGTTGTAACACTTGGAAGTCACTTCGTTTAACTCAGCACTGATCTGCAGTGCTGTAAAATTGTTCTCAAACGTACTTACCGTCTCTTGGTTGGTGTTGACCGTCGGTTCGGTCACCGTACTTTGTTGGTCTTTTGCTACGGCGGTACTACTTAAAAGTACGCATCCGTAAATGATTAATAACTTGTTCATTTTTTGATTGAATTTTTTGATTGATGTTATGTCTATAAGACTACCCAAATTTTAAATTGTTACAGCTTTTGTATTTTTTTTGGAAAAAACCAATACCCTCTCAGCCCAACCATAGGTAGGGTTTCAACGGGAAGTGCCAGTAAAATGCAATACTCCCGAAGATTCGATACCCTTTCCCAAAAAATTAGAGTTAATAATTATTTAACAGTCTGTTTTCATGTTTTTTAAGTTCTTTGGGGGCGCTGATTGTATCAAACCGACTTGAAATGATTCAAAAACTGCTTCCGAAAGTGTTCATCGCACTTTGTATTTTGGGTACTGTTCAAACCACCGAGGCCCAATTATTCAAAAAGAAAAAGAAAGACACCGAACAAAAAAAGGATGCCAAACCAAAAAAGGGGGACATTAAACCTTATGAAAAGGTCATTACCAAAGAGGCGAAAACCGATGAAGGTCTCTTCCAAGTCCATCAGGTAGAAGACAAACACTATTACGAAATCCCAGATTCACTTTTCAACCGGGAGATGCTCATGGTGAGCCGAATTGCCAAAACAGCTACTGGAATCGGTTTCGGAGGTGGAAAGATCAATACACAAGTACTGCGTTGGGAGAAAAAACCGAAAAAAGTGTTGCTGCGTGTGGTTTCATACGGAAATGTGGCCGCAGATTCACTTCCTGTGCACGAAGCTGTTGTAAATTCCAATTTTGAGCCTGTACTTTTTGCCTTTGATATCAAGGCTTTCAATAAAAAGGATTCCTTAAACCCTGCAACTGTAATTGAAGTGGATCCCATGTTCACTAAAGATGTGAACGCCATTGGTATGCCCGATCGTTATCGAAAGCGGTACAAGGTAAGCCGTCTCGATGCAGATAGGGGTTATATCGAATCCATAAAAAGCTATCCTTTGAACATTGAGGCACGCCATGTGAAAACCTACCTCGCCAAAGAGCCCCCAAGCAACAAAAGTTTGGGTTCCATTTCCATAGAAATAAATAACTCCATGATTCTCTTGCCGGAAGAACCGATGAAACGTCGCTATTTTGATGAGCGTGTTGGTTGGTTTGCTCGAGGTCAAGTTGACTACGGTTTGGATGCGCAGGAAAGCAAAACGGTTCGCTACTTGGATCGTTGGCGATTGGAGGTGAAGGAAGAAGATATTGAAAAATATAAAGCAGGGGAATTGGTGGAACCCAAGAAACCCATTATATATTATGTAGATCGCGCCACCCCTAAAAAATGGATTCCTTATATAAAGCAAGGAATCGAGGACTGGCAATTAGCATTTGAGGAAGCTGGGTTTAAAAACGCCATTTTGGCAAAAGATCCCCCTTCCGAAGAAGAAGACCCGGAATGGTCCCCGGAAGATGTGCGGTATTCAGTGGTTCGTTATTTGGCCTCCCCTATTCCCAATGCGAACGGGCCACACGTTAGTGATCCTCGAAGTGGTGAAATCTTGGAATCGGACATCAACTGGTACCATAATGTAATGACCTTGTTGCGAAATTGGTTCTTCGTTCAGACGGCTGCCATTAACCCAGAGGCTCGTAACGTTGCCTTTAAGGATGAAATCATGGGTCGTTTGATCCGTTTTGTCTCTGCTCACGAAGTGGGACACACCCTTGGGCTTCCCCACAATATGGGAAGCAGTGTAGCCTATCCTGTAGATTCTTTGCGTTCGGCCACCTTTACCCAAAAATACGGTACTGCTCCATCCATTATGGACTATGCCCGTTTCAACTATGTTGCGCAGCCCGGTGACGAGGGCGTCGCAATGATGCCTGATATTGGAGTGTATGACAAACACTCGATTCGATGGGGCTACAAACCCATTTTAAATACTTCTGCAGAAGATGAGGAACCAATCCTGAATAGTTGGATCCGCGAACATGAGAACGACCCCATGTATCGTTTTGGGCATCAGCAAGTGGGGGATGTGCACGATCCCAGTTCGCAGACCGAGGATTTGGGTGATGACGCCATCAAAGCCAGTTTATATGGTATTGAAAACTTAAAGCGAATCGTTCCCAACCTAAGGGAATGGACTACGGAAGATGGGAAAAATTACTATGACCTCGGTGTCCTTTATGGGCAAGTCGTCAACCAATTTCGCAGGTATATGGGCCATGTGTCCAATAACATAGGAGGTGTTTACGAATTTTACAAAACAGCAGATCAGGATGGAGCTGTGTACACCCATGTAGACCGCGAGCATCAAAAAAACTGTATGGCTTTTATGAACGAACAGCTCTTTGAAACCCCGAAATGGCTCATCGATCAGGAAATTTTCAATAAAGTCCAATACTCAGGCTCCGTGGAACGCATCCGAGGTGTACAGGTGCGCTATTTGAACAACATTCTACACTTGGGAAAAATGGCTCGAGTGATTGAAAATGAAACCATCAACGGAAAAGAGGCCTATGGTTTGTTGGAAATGATGCGCGATTTAAGAAGAGGCATTTGGTCAGAGACGCGTAGTGGAAAATCTATAGATACCTACAGAAGAAACTTGCAAAAAGCTCATATAGACCGTTTGGAGTACTTGATGACGGCCGAAAACCAGAAAAAATTACCCGATTTTAATGGCTATCGTAAATCTACCGTGGTGAATACGAGTCAATCTGATATTCGTTCCGTTGCGCGAGCTGAGCTTAATAATCTGAAGCGGGACATAAGAAACGGATTGGGTCGCATTTCAGATTCCATGAGCAGATACCATTTGCAAGATGCTTTGGAGCGTATAGATTTGATTCTAGATCCAAAGTAAATTATCTAAGTACTTGTAGGAATTACCATTGATTATTGGTCTGGTTTTACCAAACCGTGCATTTTGTCGATTATACCATACTTTTTGACGAACTCACATCTAAAAAAGGCCATTTCACAACATATGATGGCTATGTGTCCCGGCATTACCTATTTTAGTAATCCCAAATCTCAAAATCATGACCTACAAGATCAAAAGCCTTATCTATCTGTCCTGTTTCGTTGTGGCCGCCATCATCTACAACAGCGTTGAACGGGAAGACAACTTCCAGAACCAACTCCATTCAAAAACGGTTGTCGAAACTGAGTTCGAAGATACCGGTGAACTCACGGAAACCGAAGAGAGTTTTTCATCCGAGCAACAATAATCCTCCCAATTGTTAAATGCTTCATAAATGGTGCTTGGTTATTAAACCATCGTTCCCAAACTATGTCCAATAACCAAAATCATTAAAATTTAAGCATATGAAACAGTTAGCAGTATTGTTGGTCTTTTTGACCACTTTCGGTGCCACGGCACAAAAACATGATGGCCCAAACATGCGGCAAAGGGCAAAAGCGGATATGACCGCTGAACAATTGGCTACCCTGCACACCAAAAAAATGACTTTGGTTTTGGATTTGACGGACAAGCAGGCTGAAAAAATTATGGCAATAAATTTAGAGGAAGCAGAGCGAAGGAAAGTAAAACGTGCAGAGATCAAGGCAAAAAAAGAGAGTGGGGAATGGAAAAGGCCCACTTCTGATGAACGATTTGAGATGGAGAATGCCCGATTGGATCATCAAATCGCGCAACACCAAAAAATGAAGGAGGTATTAACAGAAGAGCAATACCAAACCTGGAAAAAGTTGAAACTTAAAAAGGTAATGAACGGCAAAAAGAAAATGCAGGAGAAGGGAAGAAGAGGATAGTGTTTTTTGTTGATTTTAGAAGCCACGCCTGCCATGGACGTGGCTTCTTTTTTTTTGCCCCAATCCCAGTTTCCTATAAAACGAAAATCGTATTTTGGAATATCCCAAGAAACGATAACCCAGCTAAGAGGCACAAAATGATTTTTTGATATAGGTCAAAAAGTTGTCCATCCCTTGGATTTAT
>JANQRD010000191.1 GCA_028284725.1 Allomuricauda sp.
GGTTTGGGCGACATTGGCAATCATTTCGTTGGCCGATTGGTTCAAGAATCCCAAAAACTGCTCTTCGGTCATCTGTGGATTTTTCAAAAAAGCTTCGTAGGTGCTTGTCCAAACAATCAGTGATTTTTGGTATCCCAAATCCACTACCTTGAAATTATTGACCATTCCCTTGACCGGAACTCCTTCCAAGAGCGCGTAAGTGTAATTTCGGTTGGTATCATCAAACCCGATTATCGACTCTTTAAAATACCCTTGTCCATCGGCCGATTTGCAAACACGCTGGCCTCCAACGCCTTTATCCCCAGTCCACTCTACCGTAGCAATAATGCTTGAATACTGATCGATATCATCCATTTTTCGAAGTATGGTCCACACCTCATCAGCAGATGTGTCCACCACTCTGGTAAGGGTAACATTGGCATTGGCATTCTGTGCATTTACTTCTGCAAGACCAAGCAACGTGACCATAACGATTGTAAATAATCTTAAAATTTTCATTTTTTGTCTTTTTAAATGTTTCTGATACTCTTTAGATTCCGTATCGGGCAGGTGTGACAACTTTCGTGCTAATTCATTTGTATCTTTAAGTTGTCACACATTCGGTCTGTATGCATCCAACAAGGAAAAACATCATGGAGAATCCATTTCTGAAGGAATACAAATCGGACCGCACGGATGCCATTTTGGTCAAGGAGGCCCAAGCTGGGGATAAAATTGCACTTGAGGAATTGATCTTAAAGCATCAACCCTACATTTACAATATTGCCTGGAAGATGGTCAGAAACGATCAAGATGCACAGGACCTTACCCAAGAGGCCACCATAAAAGTGATCACCAAGTTATCCCAGTTTGAAGGAAGGAGTGCTTTCAGGACCTGGCTCTACCGGATTGTGGCGAACCATTTTCTGATGGGCAAGAGAAAGAAGGGAGAAAGTATTGTGGACAGTTTTGAGGCCATGGGCCGTGGACTCGACAGTGTACCCGACATACCGTTGACACCACTTGAACAAAAAGAGAACGAAGCGGTCATTAAGGAAATGAACTATATGTGCATGAGCGGGATGTTGCTCTGCTTGGACAGAAAGCAGCGGTTGACCTTTATCCTCGGTGAAATGTTCGGCGCAGATCACGGTATTGGTTCTGAAATTTTAGGCATAACCAAAGATAACTTCAGAAAAAGGCTTTCCCGGGCCAGATCAGATCTTTTCAATTTTATGAACCATAAATGTGGCTTGGTCAACAAATCAAACCCCTGTAGATGCCATAAAAAAGTTACTTATGCCCTCAATGGAAAACTGATAGACAATAAAAACCTGTTGTTCAACCGCAAGGAGTTCAGCAATTTCAAGACGGAAATCCAGCCTTCGGCTGACCGTATGATGGAAGTGGTTGAAGATAAGTACGCTACACTATTTCAAAATCTTCCCTACAAAGAGGACTTTGACAAAAAAGCCTTTTTCGCCGACATTTTGGAAGATATCGACTTCAAAGATCTGCTGAACCTCAATTAAGAAAACCTCTTTTTGGACAACCTGGGGAAATTCTCCAGGTTTTTTTGTGCAAAGTCGTCACACATTCCCATTGAAGCATCTAAATCCTAAAAGCACAAAGTATGGATACTAAAAATGTAATGCAGATCAGCAAATCCATTTTGATCGCTGTTCCCATTGAACGACTTTGGGAAATCACTGCTATCAATTTTCAAAATGTGGATGCTTGGATATCAGGAGTGAACCATTCCGAAGGAATAGGTTCAGGTATGAACGCTGAACGAAGCTGCCTACCCAGCTATAAGGGTTTTAGCAAAACCACCGAGCGCATTATCGATTTCAGTCCAGACAAACATCGTTTCACTTATGAAATCGTGAAGGGTTTACCTGGATTTGTGGAGTTTGCCAAAAATGAGTGGATACACCGGGAAGTATCGGGAGGCACAGAAATCACTATGGAAGTGACCATGAAAGTAAAAGGTTTGATGGGTTGGCTGATGGGACGAATCATGAAAAAGAAAATGAGCAACATTCTGGTGGATGCTCTCGAAGAACTGAAGACCTACGCTGAAACAGGTCTGTTGCATGAGCGAAAAAGGGTCGCCCTGGAAAAATATCAAATGGGACTTGCCTAAAATAATTGTCAAATAGCAAGAAAAAGAAATCATGAAAACAAATAAAACATCAATTTTAGCACTGGTCCTTCTTTGCCTTGGAACGGCACAAATCTTTGGTCAAAGTATGGATAAGAAATTCAAGACGCTGAAAGTGGAGATGAAGATCAATGCTCCCGCCGAAAGGGTCTGGGAGGCCATGGTGAAGGATTACGGGGAAATTTCCAATTTTTCACCCTATATTTTTGCCTCAAATTACGAGAACGGATCGCTGGAAGGAATCAAGGGCGCTGAACGTAAATGCAATTTCAACGCAAAGGGCACACGATGGTCCCATGAAAAAATTGCTGAAATCGATGAAAAGAATCGAATCATGCGGAACATTGTCATTGATGCAGCTCGATTCCCATTGGATTTGGACAATTCCCAAGCATTCTATACTGTCAAGGATAATGGTGATGGCACTTCTACTGCTGGATACGAATTTCAGTTTAGAACGAAACCGGCATTTATGGGATCTTTTGCCAAAGGCAGTTTTAGAAAAACACTGTCTGGCACTCTGATTGGCTTGAAACATTACGTGGAAACCGGGGAGAAGGTTACTGCCGGTAATGGGAAATACAAGGAAATCAAAAAAGAATATCCGAAGGCAGTGGTGGTAGAGCAATCATAGAAAAAGCCAAGATGTTTACTGCTAAAACCTAGTTTTTGTAATTCCCCTGCGCGTAAGATGCAACAATGCTACTGCCAGGGGTTTTGCAATTTGATGGAAAGTCGAAGAAATAGATACATTGGGGCAGTCCGTTGGAAAATGAAACCCGTACCCAGCCCCTACTGTTACCACCAAATCCCTTGTAGCTATAGTTGGCTTTCACCTCTCTCGGCCTTCCTTGCGAATCTTTTGATTGCACGGTAACTCCCGTGATGCTACCACCAATGTAACGGTTAAATGCCCAGGTTCTGGATTGATCGGAG
The DNA here is from genome assembly GCA_028284725.1 of Allomuricauda sp. Taxonomy (GTDB): domain Bacteria; phylum Bacteroidota; class Bacteroidia; order Flavobacteriales; family Flavobacteriaceae; genus Flagellimonas. Next base: position 3,080 of record JANQRD010000191.1, read on the forward strand.
ACCAAATCGTTCAGCAGTTTTGCAAGATTATGGGAACCTGTTGGTCCTCCGGTTTTTTTTATCAAAGCATATTTACTGCTTCCCTGCATACGTAAAGCAGGAGTGCCCAGCGCGAATCGTTTAAGATTTTCCTCGAACCTACGTACACCTTTACTGTTGCATGGATTTAAGTTGAATATCTGGGCCATATCATTTTTAAGGCCTTTTGCTTTGTGGATTCTGTCGACTGAGTTACCCATGGCATTGGGATCGGCAATCATATTTAAAGTCGTACGCAATGCATCTGATCGATGAATGCCTTCGACCTTCATTTTGGCATTGTACAAATCCGATCTGGCATAAAGCCCTGTTCCCACCCATTTCCACTGTATGCAAACCCTATTGGTTTCAACACCATATCCATTGGTGGTTACCTCCTCCATAGCACAAACCTGTTCCATAATCTCAACTTTGTCTTTAGGTAAATAATCTGGGCATTGACCTCCGTAAGCTCTCAAGTACTGTTCGAAAATCATTAAAAAATCCATGTTCTCACGTTTCATCTTCACGTTCTCAAAATGGCCTCGGAATATGTAATCGTAAAACTCGGCAAAGTACAGACCATCGGTATTGAAAGTAATTGTCTCTTGCTGGGAATAATTGAAATCACATGATGCTCCCGCCCTTTCCCCTACAAAGGAAGTGGTCACAAAAAAAACTGCAATCAAAACTGCTAGTTTAAAGGAAAGGTTGGCTAAGGACATTTTTAGCTTGTTGATAAGGTTAGCGATTAATCCAGTTATCTCTGATAATCAGTTAAATATACAACATGTCACCAAAAAAAGATGCTGCCGCGGTTAAGAAGTGACAGGTCGGCCAAACCGCCTTCCTTTAAAATCCAAATTGTAAGTCCTAATTTTAGGTTTTGGGTATCATTCCTCCAATAATTCTGGTTCTGGTTCGGGAATCGGGTTTATGGCCAAGATTTCCTCGAAAAACTTTTCAGTCTCGTTTTGAATGGACTCCAAATCCTTGGAGGTGATGGAACAGGTCATTACATGATCACCCACATTGGGAAACGCCACTTTTCGCTTCAAAGAGGCTTCTGTTCCCAAAGCATTGTACATTTTTAACATGGCAGGAACGGAGACCACATTATCTTGAATACTGTCATTCTTATAATAATATCCTAGAAAAACTGGCTGTGTTACCTTGTTGAAGGTCTCGGGCAACATGGTATTGTCTACCATAGCCTGCAGATGGGTCAAAGCTTCCACACGGTATTTGCTGGTCCAGTATTTTTTCTTTTCTTCACTTGCTTCAAACTCATGGTAATCACTTTTCTTCACGGCCTTTGCCAAGTGGGTTCCCCAAGGTCCTGCCAATAGTTTCGCATTTTTGTCATAAATCTCGATGTTCGGGGAATACAACAAAATCGCTGCAATATCGGTATCTCCTCCTGCTAGATGTAAGGCAAGGGTCCCTCCGGTCGAAGTTGCCATGATAATGACCTTTTCTCCCAATTGTTTCGCCACAGCGATGGCTTCCTTCGCTGAGTCCAACACGGCATCGGCGGTCAAATTCAACATGGGTTCCTCCTCGCTTAATCCATGTCCCGCCAAACGTGGTAAATACAGATTGCAGCCGTATTTTTTTGCCGTTTCCAAATGCACGGGGTCACCTTCCTTACTGCTCGCCGACCATCCATGCAAATACACGATACTATAATCCGTCTTTTTGGGAATGCTATTGAACCAAACAATACGTCCTTCGTTGTTTGGCTTTATATTTTCATTTGACGCTTCCTTGGAAGCAATCCATTTTTCCAAAGTCACTAAATCTGAGCTTACCTCAGGTAAAGTGGTATCTAAATTTGGTTTTTCAACCTTAGGGCCCAAAAAATAGACTCCGGCCAAAATTGCAATCAACAAAAAAAGGCCTTTCAAAATTCTGGAAAGTAGTTTCATTCAGATAGATTTAAAGATTGATCAATATAAGCAAATCAATTTCTTCGGAGTTCCATAAATGTAGTATTTTTACCGGACCTTCTTTTAGCTTTCATGTCAAAACTAAAAATCCTTCTCAAAAACCTTGGTCCCGGATTATTATTTGCAAGCATGGCGATTGGAACATCCCATTTGGTGCTCTCTACAAAGGCCGGGGCGCAGTATGGTTGGATTATGGTAATTCCCATTTTATTGGCCAATATCTTAAAATATCCTTTTTTTGAATTTGGAATCCGCTATACCACTGTAACGGGAA
>JANQRD010000193.1 GCA_028284725.1 Allomuricauda sp.
GATATTTGCAGCGTCCATAAGGTCTTCATCGATGGTTATACTACCGATGTAGTTAAGGTCCGCTCCTGTGACCTTTACCCTGTGAACTTTAGATTTTACCACTTCAACTTGCATGGTGCAAAATTAATTAATTCAATCTTAGATTGTCTATCAAACGGACGTCATCTGCGTAAACGGCGATGAACGCCCTATATTTTCTTTTTTCCTGTTTTTTGATTATCGGCGTCAAGGTGTCTTCATCGGCAATCTCAAAATACTCCAAGTCGAAAACAGGATTTTTGTCAAACTGGAACGTTACCCAGTCCGCTATTTCTTTAGCACTTTCCGTGCCAAATTTTGCCCTGGCAGATTCAAGCGTTTCGTAAATAAATCCAGCCTGTTCCCTAGTCGTTTTGGGCAGCCGTTCATTACGAGAGCTCATCGCGAGCCCATGGGGTTCACGTTCTATGGGACATCCAATGATTTCATAGGGAAGTTCTTTGGTTTCAACCATTTTCCGAATGATCTGTAACTGCTGAAAATCCTTTTCTCCAAAGTAGGCGCGATTTGGAGAAACGATTTTCAGAAACAGCTCCACAATGGTTCCGACACCGTCAAAATGTCCTGCCCTAAATTCGCCTTCCATCACCTTGTCCAAACCATCGAATTCATAGGATTGGGATTGAACATTGCCATTATAAATCTCCTCAGCCAAAGGGGTAAAAACAACAATGTCGTTGGAGACCCTTTTAAGCTGTTGAAGGTCATATTCCAAGTTGCGGGGGTATTTTTCCAGATCGTCCTTTTTGTCGAACTGGGTAGGATTTACAAAAATGCTGACCACTACCAAATCGTTCTGTTTAAGTGCACCCTCGATTAAGGAAAGATGCCCTTGGTGCAACGCCCCCATAGTGGGGACGAGTCCTACGGTACGATTTTTGTTTTTCGTTTCCTGTACGAAAGAAATCAAATCCTTTTTATGGTCGAATACATGCATAGCGCAGTTCAAAAGCGTGCAAAAATACTATAAATACTGCTAATCAGCATAATTTTTGTACTTTTGCAGCTACGTTTTTCAGATAAGCAAAAGAAAGTGTTTATGAATGGTAAAAAGATATTGTTTGTATCTTCTGAATTAGTGCCTTACCTGCCAGAGAACCCAGTTTCCTTAATGTCTTACGAAGCCCCACGAATGGTGAACAGCAATGGGGGACAGATACGCATTTTTATGCCCAGGTACGGTAACATCAACGAAAGAAGACATCAATTACATGAGGTAATACGGTTATCTGGGATGAACCTGGTCATCAACGATATGGACATGCCCTTGATCATTAAAGTGGCATCTATTCCGCGAGAGCGCATCCAGGTATATTTTATTGATAATGATGAGTATTTTAAGCGAAAGGCGACTTTTGCGGACGCAGATGGGAATTTATTCCCCGACAACGATGAGCGCGCTATTTTCTTCGCAAAAGGGGTAGTGGAAACTGTAAAAAAATTAAACTGGTCTCCAGATATCATACATGTGCATGGATGGATGGCCTCTTTGCTTCCACTCTATCTTCGGAAATACTACGCAGATGAACCGTTGTTCGCTGACAGCAAAATTGTAACATCGATTTATGACAAGGGTTATGATGGCGAACTGGATGCGAAAATGATCGACAAAATCGCGTTTGATGGTATAGAAAAAGAAAGTGTTTCGGCACTTGCGAAACCTGACTATAATAATTTGTTAAAAGTTGCCGCTGATTATTCCGATGCAATTATTTTAGCCTCGGAAGAAGTGTCGGATGACTTGAAGAATCACATAGCAAATCTTTCCAAACCCGTATTGCCCTACGTTTCACTTCAAGAAGCGGAAGGTGCATACACAAATTTCTATAAGACAGAAGTTTTAAAATAAATTGCATGAAATTTCCCAGAATTTTAAAAGTTTCGACTTGGGTTGGAGCTTTGCTTCTAGTTTTCTCCGCTTGTGAAGAGGAATTTGGAACCCTTGGTGAAGGTGTTGTTGCGGGAGAACCTTTTACAACAGGTAAGGAAGTGTACGATGTGTTTGCCTTCAACAAATCGGTTGCAGCGGTACAGACCAACCGTTTGCCCATATATCAACTCGGTACGTTCAATGATCCAGTTTATGGTAGGCGAAATGCGACCATTGTTTCCCAGCTCACATTCCCAAACGGACAGGACAATCCCACTTTTGGGGATTCATCGCAAGCAACGGAAGATAATGCCGATAATGATGACATAGCTTCAACCATTCCTGAAAACGAGACAGTGGTTGAAGTTTACCTACATCTTCCTTTTCAGCAACCTCCTTCTTCCGCGGACAGCGATGGGGATGGAATTCCGGATGCATTGGAACCTGAGGGCGAGGAGGACAATCCTGATTCCGATTTCGATGGTGATGGAGTATCTGATAGTGAAGAAAACGCACTGGGATCAGACCCATTTGACCCAACTGAAGATGGAACCGGAGATGACTTTATACCCAATACTTTTCCAGAGCGATTTGATTTGGACAGTATTTATGGGGATAGAACCCAAGAATTTAATTTAAAGGTTTATCGATCTACTTTTTTCCTCAGGAATTTGGATCCCAATGCCAATTTTGAGGAGGCACAGCAATATTTTTCCAATCAGGATTTTTCAGCTTTTCGGGGAGAAGTGCTTTACGATAGCGAACTGCCTGGATCAGATCCATTGACGATAAGCAATGAGCAGTTCTTGTTTTTCCAAGATGATGACCCAGACACGGAGACAGATGAATCCCTTTTGGTCGAAACAAGGCTCAATCCTGGAATTCGGGTCCCATTGGACAACGATTTTTTTCAAACCAACATTTTGGACAAGGAAGGACAGTCAGAGCTGCTGAGCCAGGCCAACTTCAACGATTTTTTTAGGGGGATACAAATTGTGGGAAAAGACATGGAGGATTTGATGTTTCTTTTTGATTTGACACAGGCCACCATAACTATTACATATGACTATCAAGATTTCAACTCTGAAGAGAATAATACGGAAACTTCACGACGGGATTTCGTGCTAAACCTACTTTTTAATAATAACGGACTGGTCACTGGTAATGCGGTGAACACTTTTGTGGATGATGCACTTCCAGGCGATATCGCCTCGGCCCTGGACAATGGTGAAAATGCAGAAAGAATTTATGTGAAAAGTGGGCAAGGGACCATAACCGAAGTCAAGTTGTTTGGAGATGATGACGCTGTCGCAGAAGAGGTGATTAATGGGATCAGAGCCAATAACTGGATAATCAATGAAGCGAATTTGGTATTCTATGTTGACCAGAATACTGTTACCGCAGCATCCGAAGAGCCTCCCAGGCTGTACCTTTTTAATGGGGAAACCAATCGACCACTCTATAATATAGCCACGGAAAACAGTGAAGGAGAGTTGCCTTTGCAGTTGTACCTTAATTATGATGGGATATTGGAGGAAGAAAATGGACGGGGTGTTAAGTATACGGTACGTATTACAGACTACATCAATGACATAATAGTAAGAGACTCCACAAATGCGAGCTTGTCACTTACTACAACATCCAATATTAATATTAGGTTTGCCGCCGCCATTAACGAGGCCATGGGAAGTGGTAACACTGTTATTGATGTGCCTGTGTTTTCATCAGTAAGCCCTCTTGGAACCGTGCTTTTTGGAAGCAATGTTGATGCGTCCAATGAGGACAAAAAGCTGAAACTGGAGATTTTTTATACGGAAGCGGAGTAATAAGCGTTTCTTTGTAGTATACAGCTTATAGATTTTTTTTGCTTTAGAGCCTTGAGAATTGCTGTTTTCCCCCGATTGACTTTAAATTTGTGAAACTGAATTCAATACGTAGTTAAAAACCAATCTTATGTGTGGAATTGTTGGGTATATTGGCCATAGGGATGCCTATCCAATTATTATCAAAGGATTACAGCGCCTCGAGTATAGAGGGTATGATAGTGCGGGAATAGTTTTGTTTGATGGTGAGGATACCCATCTTTCCAAGACAAAGGGCAAAGTAGAGGACCTGAAGCAAAAATCGGAAACCTCGATACCCACAAATGGAAAATTAGGCTTGGGCCATACCAGATGGGCCACGCACGGAGTACCTAATGACATTAACTCCCATCCACACTACTCCAATTCGGGAGACCTGGTCATCATCCATAACGGAATCATCGAGAATTACGAGTCCATCAAAAAAGCACTTATTGAGCGCGGTTACACTTTTCATTCCGATACAGATACCGAAGTATTGGTGAATCTTATAGAGGAAGTAAAGAAAAAAGAAGGTGTTAAACTGGGTCAAGCAGTTCAGATTGCACTAAACCAAGTAGTCGGAGCATACGCCATCGCAGTTTTTGATAAAAACAAACCCGATGAGATTGTTGTGGCCAAGTTGGGAAGCCCGTTGGCCATCGGCATCGGGGAAAATGAATACTTTATCGCATCAGACGCTTCGCCTTTTATTGAGTTTACCAATAATGCGGTGTATTTGGAAGATGAGGAAATGGCCATTGTCCGCATTGGAAAAGAGATTAAACTTCGTAAGATCAAGGATGATGCGATTGCGTATCCCAATATTCTAGAACTTCAACTAAATCTAGAAGAAATTGAAAAGGGGGGTTACGATCATTTTATGCTCAAAGAAATCTACGAACAGCCCAGGGCTATTTTGGATACCTATCGTGGACGTTTATTGGCCGATCAAGGCATAATCAAAATGGCTGGGATAGATCAAAACCTTGAGAAGTTCCTAAATGCCAATAGAATTATTATTGTTGCCTGCGGGACTTCATGGCATGCCGGTCTTGTGGCCGAATATATCTTTGAGGATTTGGCCCGAATTCCTGTTGAGGTGGAATACGCCTCCGAATTTCGATATAGAAATCCGGTGATAACCGAGAACGATGTTTTAATTGCAATATCACAGTCGGGAGAAACTGCAGATACATTGGCAGCAATCAAATTAGCAAAGGACAAGGGTGCCTTCGTTTTTGGAGTGTGCAATGTGGTGGGATCTTCAATAGCAAGGGAAACCCAGGCGGGAGCCTATACCCATGCCGGACCTGAAATCGGGGTGGCCTCTACCAAAGCGTTTACCACCCAGATCACAGTGCTTACTTTGATAGCACTCAAACTTGCCCAAGAAAAAGGAATATTTTCCAAATCCAAATTCCATGAATATCTGACAGAGCTGGAAGGTATTCCGTCCAAAGTGGAAAAGACCTTATTGTCGAATGAACTGGTAGAGCATATCTCGGACATTTATAAAGATTCATCCAATTGTTTGTACTTGGGGCGAGGATACAATTTCCCAGTCGCTTTGGAAGGAGCATTGAAACTAAAGGAAATCAGCTATATACATGCTGAAGGGTATCCCGCTGCGGAAATGAAACATGGCCCCATTGCCTTAATCGATGAACAGATGCCGGTAGTCGTTATTGCCACCAAAAAAGGGCACTACGAAAAAGTAGTTAGCAATATCCAGGAAATCAAATCCCGAAACGGTAGGATTATCGCCGTTGTAACGGAGGGCGATAAAACCGTAAAGGAGTTGGCTGATCACGTAATCGAAGTTCCGGAGACATCCGAAAGCCTTACACCCTTGGTAACCACAATACCACTTCAGTTACTCTCATACCACATAGCGGTAATGCGGGGATGCAACGTGGATCAACCCCGCAACTTGGCCAAATCGGTTACTGTGGAGTGACCTAGACAAATCACGAATACTTCAAAAACCCGATTGTTTTGGCAGTTTTATTGTTAAAACAGCAGATAATGCCATCTTTTTTTAACAAAAAACTATTATGCATGCATAATTTTTTTCATTTTTGTGGAAACCAAATGAAAAAAAATGTATCTTCCGCCTCTAGTGCTTAACTAATACTTAAAACTAATTTAACTCTAATTCAAAGCTAATGAGAAGACTAATAATCATTTCCCTCATGTTGTTTGGTGTTATCTCTTATGCACAGACAACGGTTCAGGGAAAAGTTGTTGATGAAAATAATGAACCCATCCCTGGAGCCAATATTGTCTTAGTAGGAAAAGCAGAAGGAGCCACTGCCGATTTTGATGGAAACTTTACTTTTACCACATCTGAACAACCACCGTTTAGCCTTAGAGTTACCAGTATCGGATTTTCTGATTTTGTTGTCCAAGTAACTTCCAACAATCAAACACTTTCCATTACATTACAAGAAGCTTCTACCATTTTGGATGAGATTGTGATTTCGGCCTCCCGAACCCCGGAACGAATCTTTGAATCTCCAGTTTCTGTGGAGCGATTTGGTTTGAAAGAAATAAAGAATACAACAGCGGAATCCTTTTATGGTGGACTTCAAAATTTGAAAGGAGTCGATATCAATACCAACAGTTTAACCTTTCAATCCATTAACACCAGGGGCTTTGCCACCTTTGCGAATGAAAGGTTCCTACAATTGGTGGATGGAATGGACAACTCAGCGCCTGGATTGAACTTTGTATTGGGTAACCTGGTGGGGATGTCGGAGTTGGAAGTGCAAAGCGTTGAAATCCTGCCAGGAGCTTCTTCCGCGCTTTATGGAGCAGGTGCCTTTAATGGTATTTTGTTCATGAATAGTAAAAGCCCTTTCGATTTTCAGGGAATAAGCGCCTATGCCAAAACCGGATTGACCTCCCAGGAGGCAGCTGGTGAAAACGAGTACTACGATTTAGGAATAAGGGCTGCACATGCCTTTAGCGATAAACTGGCAATCAAGGCGAATCTTTCCTTCTTGCAAGGTGAAGACTGGCATGCGGTGAACACGTTGGATTTGAACAATCCGGGGGCAGATCGTACAAATCCAGCTTATGACGGATTGAACATATATGGTGATGAGGTTTCTACAATCTTAAATTTTGATGCCGCGGCTGGTTTGCCTTCTGGAACTGTAGGGTCTGCAACGATTTCCAGAACTGGATATGCAGAAAGTGATTTGGTAAATTACCAAGCGCAAAGTGTAAAAACGGACTTTTCGATTTTTTACAGACCTTTTGCCGATGATTTTGAAATCATTTATAATGGAAGAATAGGTCGCGGTAATACCATTTATCAGGGTGCAAACCGCTATGCTGTTCGAAATTTTAATTTGCAGCAGCACAAGATTGAATTCAGAAACGATAACTTCTTCATTCGTGGTTATATCACCTCAGAAAATGCAGGAGATTCTTATGACACACGTTTTACGGCCATTAATGTAAACCGAAGATGGAAGTCAGATACACAATGGTTTACGGAATATGCTCAAACCTATATCCCAACATTTTTGGGAGGTATTCAACAAGGTGGTCTTTCCCGTGAAGAGGCTTCAGTTGCTGCCCATGCTGCTGCTCGTCAAGCTGCCGATACGGGAAGATTTGTGCCCGGAACGCCTGAGTTCCAAAGTGCCTTCAATGCTGTAACTAACGATGGGGATTTGACTACAGGGTCAAAGTTTATTGACAATACCAAATTCCGTCACATAAATGGGAACTACAACATAGCACATCTTATAGACAATTGGGCAGACATACAAATAGGAGGGTCCTTTAGGGAATACGAGCTGAATTCCGGAGGAACTATTTTTACAGACCTCGACGGCCCTATTTCCTATAACGAGTATGGTGCGTATGTGCAACTTCAGAAAAAGTTTTTGGATGACAGATTAAAATTTACCGGATCTGCACGATATGACAAGAATGAATTTTTTGACGGATTTCTTTCACCAAGAGTATCCCTGGGATACACAGCGGGAGAAAACAGAAATCATAACATCAGGGTTTCGGTACAACAAGGTTTTAGAAACCCAACAACACAGGATTTGTTTATAGGACTTAACGCGGGTTCGGCAATCTTGGTCGGTTCTGCTCCTGACAATTTGGACCGCGATGTTAGGACCTTTAATGTAAGTCCAAGTGGGCAAGCCTTGATAGGAAGGTCAACTGTGGAAATCGTGGGTAGGGCTGCTTACGAAAATGCTTTCTCTGTGAGCTCTGTTCTTGCTGGTGCTCCTGAAGCGGTGAACACCTCCATTGTGCAACCAGAAGAAGTTACGGCATTCGAAGCAGGGTATCGAGGGCAGATAGGAAGATTTACTATCGATTTGAGCGGTTACTACAACAGCTTTACTAACTTCATAGCCAATGTTAATGTATTCGTTCCATTTTACGGTACTGCAGGGGATAACGGTCTTTCTTTACTTGCTTTGCAAAATGGGGATAGACAGGTTTATCAAACGTATACCAACTCTGAGGCTGATATTAACTCATGGGGTGCAACTGTAGGTGTAGATACCAAAATTTTCGGAGACTTTGATTTGGGGGTAAATTATACCTATGCCGATTTGGATTTTGACGAAGGAAGGTTCCCCGATTTCAGAACCAATTTCAACACGCCAAAACATAAAGTAAAAGCTTCCTTTGGAAACACGGCGCTTTTTGAAAATTTCGGATTTAATGTAAACTATAGATGGAGCGATAGCTTTTTCTGGCAAGCGGGGTTTGCTGACGGCGATGTACCTGCTTACACCGTACTCGATGCACAGATCAACTATTCCGTTCCAAGCATAAAATCCATATTCAAGGCTGGTGGATCCAACTTATTGGGGGATGAATATTTCACCGCATTGGGTACTGGTTTGGTCGGTTCCATTTACTATATCTCATGGACGATTAACCCATAAAAAATAACTCGAAATGCTACTCAAGGCGCTGATTTTTTCAGCGCCTTTTTTGTTGCCAAAAAAAGGGTTTATAAGTTTCTGTTTAAAAGAGGAATAATATATCTTTGCAGCCGGAAAAAAAGAAGTTGTTTCCTACGTATACAATTAAAAATAAACACAGTAATGTCTAAAGTTACAGGTAAGGTTGCCCAAATTATAGGCCCGGTCATTGACGTTGAATTTGAATCGGGAACTGAAATCCCAAAAATTTACGACTCCCTTGAAATCGATAAAGCTGATGGCACCAAGTTGGTACTTGAGGTACAAACCCACGTTGGTGAAAATACAGTTCGTACCATTTCGATGGACTCTACCGATGGTCTAAGCCGTGGTGTTGAGGCACATGCAACCGGAAATGCCATCCAAATGCCGATTGGGGAAGAGGTTTAC
>JANQRD010000216.1 GCA_028284725.1 Allomuricauda sp.
TAGAATCCAGTAGCAGAAAATTGTTTGGCATGTGTGGTTTTTGTTGGTTCTGAAGCCAATGCCGCATTGGAAAGCTGTCTTTTGGTATGGATAGATAACGGATGTTCGGAAAACACCGCCCCAATGTCCATTACCGCTCCATCCGATTTTTCGGAAAGGCTCAAAGCAACACTTAGTTTATATCGATGGCCTTTTTGAAGACGTTCTGTTAATTGTACCTGGATGTATTCCCGATAATCCCTAGGAGCATAAAGGTACAATCCCGCGTAGGCAGCACCATCGAAAGCCTCTTGTTTTCCCTTGAAATTCAACGGAATTCCGAGTTTCGTCTTACTGCATTTGTTAAAATAATCGGTAGTTCCCAGCGTAGGTGCGCTCCAAAACTCCGCATCCCTGTTCAAATTGCTCATTTTGACAGGACATGCCACAAAATCTTCAAAACTTCCGTTATGAACCAGATTTTGAGCTTGAAGAGGCATTAAAGCCAGTAGGGACAGTATGTGAATGAATCGCAATCGCATGATTTCCAATTCAAATTGGGACAATCCATCCCGTTATTTGAAGGGACAGACATGCCTTTCTAAACGATTTTCTGAAGGTTTTATTGCGTTTTTACCTACAAATCAGAAGTCAAACTTATAGGAAACTCCAGCCAAGGCCTGGAATCCCTGCACCCTAAAATTGGCCCACCGTTGGTAGTCGTTATTGGCTATGTTTGAAGCTTTTACGAAAATGGAAAGTTGTTCGTTGAATCGATACCCCACATGTGCATTGGCATCAAAAAAACTGTCCAAAGTAACAATAGTGGCCGGAAAGTCGGAGGGCTGTGCATTTTCCAACGCCTGAGCTACCAAATCGTCCCGTTCTCCTACGTAAAACAAATTAGCCCCAAAATACCATTGTTTGTTGATTTGATAATCCATAAACAGTGATCCTTTTACCGAAGGTAAGTTCCAAGCTGGATTATCAGTTTCGGTATCATAATCATAGAATTCGGCATTCACTCCAAGCGTAAAATTTCGGTTGATATCAATGTTCAATTCCCCGAAAATGCCTAAAGTCTTTATATCATCATAAAAAACCTGAAAGGAATTCCCATAGAAATAGCCCTTTTCATCATCCCGAAAAAGGTTTTGGGGGTTCAACAAAAACAAGGGTCTACGATTTTCTGCCGTGTACGAACCTTTGATATTATAACCCACATTGGACAATAGTTGCCCTTTCAATCCCAAATAGCCTTCATACTGTTGATCCGTAGGCTGAATGTCGAGGGTTGGGGAAACAAAGGGATTTTCATCCACAAAATCGTGATATGAGTTTTGACGAAGTTCACCCTCAATCCCGCCATAGGCAATTACCGACTCCTCCAACAAGCGGTAGGAAGCCGTCACCGCAGGATAAATGTAAAAGTTGCTATCGCTATTTTCGGTATCCAGACCATACACAAAATTCGCCCCGAGATTTAGGGTCAAATCATCGCGTAAAACCAACAAGCTTGGATTGACCCCGACCTGAAACTGGCCATAATTGATTCCTGCAGTATTGACCGTGCTATTCAGGGAAGCATTTTCAAAACTTCCATTCACATAATCCAATTTGGTATTGATGGTGACCAATTCCTCGGTTATGGGCAGCTCGATGGTGGGCGTAAGAACCACTCTATTTTCCCCTGAATCGGTTGCATCCCAAAACCGTCGCACCAAAATATTCCCTTTCTTGAAAAAGGAATCCTCCAGATTCAAATGGGCCTTTGCCTCCGCGTTGAAATAGTTTTGACGCTCATCAATACCAGAGATGGTTGCTTCATCGAAGGCGCCATTCTCAATGCCATACCAATTGTACAACTGATGTTGCAATGCCACACTTGCTCCCCAATCCATATCCCGATCCTTTTTAGCATAAGAAGCTTCAAATTGGGTGTCATAAAAATCGGCATCCAGCGGTGTGGAATCTATTGCCCCACGCGAAGAATGATGACTCAGACTGAAATCCAACAAGTCCTCACCCCTATTGAACTCCCTACTGGTGTACAAATCCACAAGTGCATTGTTATAATTTCCGAGACCTATTGAGGCGGACGAATTGTACAAGGTGGGTGGTGGCGTTTTTTTCACCCTTGAGGCCTTTCCTTTGGCTGGGGTGAAGGTGGAGGCAACCGGAACCGAAAATATGTTGTAATTAATCGGCTTTTTCTGAAGCACGATAGAATCGTTCAAGCTGGGAGCAGATTTAATCTTAAAGGCATCTGAAACGGTGGGGGAATACGGTTTTACAACAGTAACCGTTTCAGTGCCTATATCTTTGGTTTCCTGCCCCAGTAGAGCTCCCCAAAGGCTCAAAAAGAGAATCGAAATTATATAGCTTTTCTTGGTCATCATGTGCTCTGGTTTAATTGCCACTGGGATCTACGGAAGAATTACGCTGTGCTTCCTTGGCTTTAATAATGGTGAGTTCTCCTTTCGCTTCCAGCACAATGTCATCGAATTCGGGAAAGTTGGAAATCACACTTTCCAAGATGTACGTAGCTTGAAAGGCATCACCCAACGCATAAAAATTCTTGGCCATAATGATCAATCCTTTTCCGCCCCATTCTTTATAGCCTGAATAGTCTTTGGCCAATTTTTGAACGGACACGTTCGAACTTTCAAAATCGGAATCTTTATGTTTAAAATAACCATCGTAATACCAGGCTTCGGCGGCCAATTCCCCTGTGGCAATTTTTTTGACTTCGCGATACGCTGTTTTGGCCAAAGCTTCATCGCTGGTGGCAATGGCCGATCGGGCAATCATGATCTGCGCATCACTTTTGATTCTGTTGTCAATTTTTGGAGCTTTCAACACCTTTTCCGCATAGGTAATGGTCTGTCTGTAGTTGTTTTGCCCATAATACCCTTTCATTAAATTGGATTGTGCAAAGGTTCGGTTTTGGGCAATCTCTGCGGTAGTTTCCAGCCGTTCCAAATAGGGAATGGCACTTTGGTAATCCTGGCGTCCCACATAAATTTCACAAACTCGGGTAAGTGCCTGCTCCCCATATTCGCCTCCTGAATCTGCAACAGCCAAATACTTTTGAAGTGCCTTCTCCTTTTGTTTGTTGGCGAAATACAGCTGCGCCAAATTAAAATTGACCGTTAAGGCATGTACACCATTCGGAAATTCCTTTAAATAATCTTCATAACCCTTTATCGCTGCATCTGTTTTTCCCTCGATGTATTTTCGATCTGCAGCTTCGAAGCTGGCGTTTTCCAATTCTGAATCGGTGACTTCCACAAAATCCAGATTCCTGACCCAAGCTGCATATTCGCTCACCCTACCTTCATCCACGTATACTAGTTTGGCGGTTGCCACCGCCTGTTTGGCTTCTTGGGTATTGGGGTATTTGCTGACAACATTCTTTAGTTTGGTCAAGGCCTGACCATTTCTGTTGGCGTTGTAATGTACCAGCCCCTGCCGGAGCATCGCCCTTGGAGCAAATTTGCTTCTAGCGTACTCCGCTATCAGTCGATCATAGGTTTGGAGACCGCTGGTTTCATTATCCGATTTGATATAGGAATTCCCAAGTTCGAACAGCGCATCGTCCCGAAGGGAAGACTTTGGATAGCGCTCCAAAAACTGGTTCAAACCACTGATTTTTGTGGAGGCGTTCCCTAAAAAACCATCACATAGTACCTTTTGAAAAGCAGCATAATCCCGTTCGGGACCGTTCTTTTTTGCCGCTTCTCCATAGGCCTTTTTGGCCTGACTGTATTTGCTGGTTACGAAGTAACTGTCGCCGAGCCGAATATTGCTATCATTGAATCGTTCTGTATCACTGGTTTGTGAATTAACGATTTTTCTAAAATGGACAATCGCTTGATCGTAATCCTTCAACTTAAAATGGCAGTACCCTAGGTTGTAATCCAACTGTTCGTATTCCGGTAACTGTTTTGCTGCGGTCGTACCCCTAAATGTCTCGAAATCGGCCAAAGCTTCCTCGAATCGATTCAAACGGTAAGCAGATTCTGCCCTCCAATACAAGGTTCGCGCCTCAAAAATTGGATTTTCGGCATTTTTCAACGATTTGGAAAACCGCTCCAAAGCAAGATTATAATCCCCATCAATAAACAATTCCACCCCTCGGTAATACGCCACTTTTTGATAGGTTTCTTTGCTAGCGTACCCCTTGTTCTTTTCCAGCAGTTCCATAGCCCCCTCGAAATTCTTGGAGGTGATATATGAATCTACCAAAAGTTCCTGAATCTCCTGTTGATGCTCATCCTTCGGATATTTTTCCAGATAGGTCGTCATCACCTGCGGCACCGGTTCATAGGCATTTCCTATTTCATAGCTCAATCGTGCATAGTTCAACAAGGCATCTTTTTGAATCTCCGCGCTAAACTCCATTTGGGAAGCATTTCTGAACGCATTCAATGCCTCTGGTTTTTTGCCGAGCTTTAGGTAGCATTCCGCCAAATGATAGTAGGCGTTTTGGGAAACACTATTGGTACCTCCAATAATCTTGTTGAACTGCTGAATGGCCCCTTCATAATCACCCTGCTTGTAGTGGCTATACCCCATAAGGTAATAGTCCGTGTTGCTGAGTTTTCCCCTTTTGCCTCGATACTTTTTCAAATAAGGAATCGCCTCGTTGTACTGTTTTAGATTGAAATAGCTTTCCCCAATAATCTTATTGAGTTCTGAGATTTCCCTACGATCCGATTTTGGCAATTGTTTTTTTGCCATTGCAATGGCTTCCTCAAAATTCCCAAGCTTAAAATTAAGATCGGCCTGATAGTAAGATAATTTCTCATTCAGTAATTCTGGATCTGTGATTTGATCAAATCGAGCGCTGGCCTGGTCGTAATCATCTTGCTCATAAGCGATGTAGCCTAAGTAATACTTAGCCTGAGATCCATATTTTTTGGAATTGCTCACCCTGCTGAGGTAGCGCTCCGCATCTTTGGGCCTTTTGGAAGCATAAAGCGAGTATCCATTGTTAAAATAGAATCGTTCCTTGTCACTTTGTGACATCGCGGATTGATCCACTTTTTTGTACCATTTTAATGCATAGGGATATTTTCCCGTCTCGAAATAATAATCCGCCACATCCAAAAAAGCGGAATTACGCTTGGTGGAGGTTGGGTATCGATCCACGAAATCCTCCATGAGTTTATCCGCACCTCTTTGGTTCAATCGAATAGCGGCGTTTGCGGCATAGTAGGCACTGTTGGCCTCGGTTTCATCATCTTTTGTGGTGGATTTTACCTTTTCGAAAATGGTCTGGGCCGCTTGGTACTGTTGATTGTTATACAAGGCCAATGCATCTTGGTATGCCTTGTTTTCGTGGGAATAGATTTTGGTTTCCTGTGTGTGGGAGCTACAAATGGTCCCCAATGCAAAAAGGAGGAAAAGGAGGTTTTTTCGATCCATAGTGTTCTACGCTGTTCTCGATTGACTGTTACCATAACGTCAAAATCCGAGCCAAAGTATATTCTGCAATGGCATAAGTGGATTTTAAAAATTACCTGCCTACAATAATTTTAGAACTTAGTACCTTTAGTTTCTCAAATTGGAATGATGTCTGAAACAATCGTAAAACTGGAGGATGTTGCCGTATTTCAAAATGAAAATCTCATTTTGAACAACATAGACCTGGAGGTCAAAAAAGGGGAATTTGTGTATGTGATCGGAAAGACCGGTAGCGGAAAAAGTAGTTTTATGAAAACGCTTTATGGTGATCTTCCCTTAAAACAAGGCTCAGGAAATGTGGTGGATTTTGACCTGAAAAAGCTGCAGGAAAAAGACATTCCCTACTTGCGCCGAAAATTGGGCATTGTTTTCCAGGATTTTAAATTGTTGCCCGATCGCAATGTGAACAACAACCTGCGATTTGTTCTCAAGGCCACGGGATGGACGGATGGTTCCAAAATGGATTCAAAAATTGAGGAGGTACTCGACAAGGTTGGAATGAAAACCAAGGGTTTTAAGTTTCCGCATGAGCTTTCCGGAGGAGAGCAACAGCGTATTGCTATTGCTAGATCCCTGCTGAATGATCCAGAACTTATTTTAGCGGACGAACCCACTGGAAATCTAGATCCCCAGACCAGTGTGGAGGTGATGAAGGTGTTGCAGGACATCAACAAAAATGGCCGTACGATCATTATGGCCACACATGATTATGCGCTAATTCTTAAATATCCACATAAAACCCTCAAATGTGACCGCAGTAAAGTCTATGAAGTTGTACAAAAAGCGGTTTAGCCATGATTCTAAAAAAACAAGAATGTCGTCGTGAAGAAAAAACGAGTCCCCTTATTGGTTTGCTCCTTTTTTTGATTTCCATCGTTTTGATAATCTTGACCGGGCCTCTTGGTCTCATTTATGGTTTTTTTCAACAATTGTTTACCAAAGGTTTAACTGGCATCGGTGAGTTTGCTTTAAAAATTGCCATCTCCATCGATCAATTGGGCAATGTGATTATGCAGCATCTGTTCAATGTACTTTGGATCAAAAAAGGTGGTTATCCCTTCGGTAATCGGGATGAAACCATTTCCAGTGCATTGGGGAAAAACAAACAATTGGACACACTTACGGGCTTCGGAAAATTCATTGACAGAATTCTGGACACCATCGACCCGAACCATTCGCTCAACTCAATTGATTACTTCATTCAGCCATCGGAAGAGCCTCGTTGACAACTCTTTAATATCGTTGGTCGACTTAACACTTTGATGGCCAAAAGTTTTTTGTTTCTTTGCCAAAATTAAATCTGTTCCATTTATGGAAATTCTTGGTATTGATATCGGCGGGAGCGGCATTAAAGGTGCCTTGGTGAACGCCGAAACGGGTGAAATGTTGACGGAACGCTACCGTATTCCTACCCCTAGTTCACGAAAGCCGGATGACATGGCTGAAGTCGTAAGACAAATTGTTGAGCACTTCAATTATAGTGGACCCGTAGGTTGTGGTTTTCCCAGTATCGTAAAGGAAGGTGTTTGTCTTTCAGCAGGAAACCTACATCCTAGCTGGGTCGGTGTCAATATCGATGAACTTTTCACTCAAGCCACAGGTCGGGAGTTTACTGTCCTTAATGATGCAGATGCCGCAGGCTACGCGTCCATGAATTATGGTGTCGGCAGAGGCAAATCAGGCTTGGTCATTATGATCACTATTGGTACAGGATTGGGCAGCGGAGCCTTTTATAATGGCGTATTACTTCCTAATTTTGAATTGGGTCAAATTCCCTATAAAAAATACAAGAAAATAGAACAGTGGGCCGCAGCCTCCGCCAAAGAGCGTGAAGACCTTACTTTTGAACGATGGGGAAAACGGTTCAACAAGTTCCTGAAATACGTTGAGCTGATTGTCGCTCCCGATTTGATCATTGTCGGTGGCGGTACTTCCAAAAAATGGCGGGAGTTCAGCCATATGATCAACATCGAAACAGACGTTATAAAGGCTGAACTTATGAACCATGCCGGGATTATTGGCGCTGCCGTGGCTTGTTTACGGGAACACCATCACGGTCATTTAAGCGAGAAGTCTTAATCGATCTTATTCCGTTTCCGATCTACTTCCTTTAGAAATATTTTTCGAAGTCTCAGGTGCTTTGGAGTTACCTCAACGTATTCGTCCTTTTGAATATATTCCAATGCTTCCTCCAGTGAAAATTTAATGGCCGGGACAATTTTTGCCTTATCATCGGCACCAGCGGAACGCACATTGGACAATTTTTTGGTTTTGGTGACATTGATTGTCATATCATCCCCGCGGGAATTCTCCCCAATCACCTGTCCTTCATAAATTTCCTCTCCTGGATCAATAAAGAATTTTCCCCGTTCTTGGAGCTTATCAATGGAATATGGAATGGCCGTACCATTTTCCATGGAGACCAAAGATCCATTTTGTCGCTGGGCAATCTCCCCTTTTAAGGGTTGATATTCCAAAAAGCGATGCGCCATTATGGCCTCGCCAGCTGTTGCCGTCAACAATTGATTTCGTAAGCCGATAATTCCTCGCGATGGAATCACAAACTCGCACAGCATTCGTGAACCTTTCGCTTCCATACTGGTCATTTCCCCCTTTCGGATGGACACCATTTCAACAGCTTTTCCAGAAACTTCCTCAGGCAGATCAATGGTCAAATGTTCAACAGGCTCGCATTTTACACCGTCAATTTCCTTAATGATGACCTGTGGTTGGCCAATTTGCAGTTCGTAGCCTTCGCGGCGCATGGTCTCGATCAGTACGGAAAGGTGCAATACCCCTCGTCCAAAAACCATAAACTTATCCGCACTATCGGTTTCTTCTACACGTAGTGCCAAGTTTTTTTCCAATTCTTTTTCAAGACGTTCTTTGATATGCCTCGAGGTCACGAATTTTCCATCCTTGCCAAAAAACGGACTATCATTGATGGTAAACAACATGCTCATGGTAGGTTCATCAATGGCGATGGTTTTCAACTTTTCAGGATTTTCAAAATCGGCAACAGTGTCCCCAATCTCAAAACCTTCCATGCCCACGATGGCACAGATATCCCCAGCAACCACCTCTTGCACCTTTTGGCGTCCCAATCCTTCAAAAGTGAAAAGCTCCTTTATTTTGGTTTTGATGATCCTTCCATCTCTTTTTACCAGAGAAATCTGTTGACCTTCCTTTAAAGTTCCACGTTGCAATCGCCCTATGGCAATTCGTCCCGTAAAAGAGGAGAAATCCAAAGATGTGATTAACATTTGAGTGGAACCTTGTTCTGGCTTAAATTCAGGAACATGCTCAATGACCATATCCAACAGAGGTTCGATGTTCTCCGTAGGTTTTTGCCAATCATCACTCATCCAGTTTTGTTTGGCAGAACCATAAACCGTCGGGAAATCGAGCTGCCATTCCTCGGCACCCAATTCAAACATCAAATCAAAAACCTTTTCATGAACCTCTTCCGGAGTACAGTTTTCCTTGTCCACCTTATTGATGACCACACAAGGTTTTAATCCCAAATCGATGGCTTTTTGCAGTACAAATCTTGTTTGCGGCATTGGGCCTTCGAAGGCATCGACCAATAACAAAACCCCGTCGGCCATGTTCAATACACGTTCCACCTCCCCCCCAAAATCGGCGTGACCGGGAGTGTCGATGATATTGATCTTAGTGTCTTTGTAAACTACGGATACATTTTTGGAAACGATAGTGATGCCTCGCTCCCGCTCCAGGTCGTTGTTATCCAAAATCAGGTCGCCTTTGTTCTCATTGTCCCGAAACAAACGACAGTGGTACATGATCTTGTCGACCAAGGTGGTCTTCCCATGATCAACGTGAGCTATAATCGCAATATTCTTGATTTTGGACATATCCCTGATTTTGAGCCCGCAAAGATACTGCTATTTTCTTCTTCTGAATGCCAAGGGATGTTATTTTTATCTTATTGATTCCTAGGGGGTTTTACTTGCTCTCAATTCGCTTGTTCTCATCTTCCAGCCCTGTTTTTCGCTTTCTGGCCTTTTTAATCTCATTTCGACCAAAATCATAGGTGAAACTAAACGCTACTTGCCGCGAATCACGTCCTCCATCACCATCAATAAAAAGATCTCCAAATTGCGTAGTCCCTCTCCATGGAACGGTATACAGGATATCATTAAAGGAAAGTCGGCCTGTAACCTTATCACCAAAGAATTTTTTCTGAAAGGCCAAATTCAAGGAACCCAACGATTCGGTTTCGTAGGTCCCTCCCCAAATGGAAGGGGAACTGAACCATCCCGAAACTTCCATTTTAAATCCTTTGGAAATGGTGAAGGTGTGCTGTGCATAAAAACTCAAGGTCTCCTGTCGTACTGGCAAAAATTCCGGACTGGTGGCCCTATAATCGCTGATGTAAGCATTTAAACTGAAATACAGGTTCCACCACTCGTAGATTTTTTTCGGATATGAAATCCCCAAATTGATCACTTCCTGATTGGCCACGTTCAAGGTGGTCAAAAAGTTGGTGCTTTCCCCTTCGGCAACGGTCACCCTTGCAAAAAAGTCGGAGATAAAGCTATAGCTCAACGAAGTGGTTAACCGATAGTTGAAGGTATGGGAGAGCTTTATGTTATCCGTGTATTGTGGTTGCAAGAAAGGATTCCCCTTGCTGAATGAAAGTTCGTCCAATTTGTATTCGAACGGATTTAGGGATTGATAGTTGGGCCTTTGGATCCGTCTGCTATAGGTAAGCGCAAATTGGTTTTTCCGATTCATTTGATAGGTCAATCCGCCAGATGGGAAAAAATCCGTGTAGTTTCGCTCCACACGTTCGTCCTCATTTTCTTGGGTACTTTCCAACTGCCCATCCGAAATGGTATTTTCCACCCGGAGTCCAAATTGTACATTCCATTTTCCCCATTTGCGATTGTAATTGAAGTATCCGGCGTTGATATTCTCATCATAAGAGAACTGGTTACTTTGGGTGGGATCCAGAATGTTTTGCCCGTTCACTTGGTTGAAAAAATCAAAGGTATTGTCCGTATTGACATAAGATAGTTTGAAACCTATCCCTAGCTTTCCTTTCAGGAAGTTTTGTTCGTAATCGGTTTTAATCGTGGCAATGTCAATATCAATAGGAGTCTCCTGCAAAGTAATCAGTTCCCTTAAAACAAAAGACTCATCTCCATTAAAATAGGTATTGGGTTGAAACGCATTTCGATCGCTGTTGTACTTTCCGTAATCCAAATCTACGTTGATGCTGTAGCCTAAAGTGTCTGCATAACGATAGTTGACATTTGCATTGATATTGTATGAAGTATTATCAGTCTGATTCAAGGCGACCAATACACTATCGATTTCCGTAACATTCGCTGGACGAATGGGAGTTCTTGTATTGTTCGTATTAAAACCGTTATTGAAATTACCATTGAAAATGGCTCCAATGGTGTTCTTGGAATCGAGATAATAGTCGTATCCCAATTTTAGATTATTGCTATTTCGATCGTAAACGCTGTTCGTTCTGGCATCAAATTGGGTTTCGGATTGAGTTCGCAGTAGATTGATGAAACCGGTACTTTTCCCGAACCGATTGCTGTAGGTGCCGTAAAAATTTCCTTTTTTGCCCCGATTGTTAAAATTGAGACTGGAGTTATACCGGGCAAAATCCCCGTTGGTCAGGCCTGAGGTATACGTGCCGTTGGTACCCAAGCTTTTATCTTTTTTGAGCTTTATATTGATGATTCCTGCATTTCCTGCCGCATCATATTTTGAAGAAGGTTGGGTAATAATTTCCACGGCTTCAATATCGGTAGCCTGAAGGCTCTCCAAATAGTTGATCAAATCTTCGCCTTGAAGCACAGAGAGCTTTCCATCGATAAAAATCTGTACCCCAGTTTTTCCTTCAACAATAATGCTCCCATTGTTATCGACAATCACTCCCGGAGCTTTTCGCAACAACTCAAAAGCACTGGTTCCAGTTGCATTTATGGTATTTTCCACATTAAAAACTGTTTTGTCGGCCAACACCTGTACCATGGGCTTTTCAGCAACCACGGTTACCTCTTCCAAATTCTCAGCAGTCTCCAATAAGGTTATTACCCCCAAATTACGGTCGTTCCCCTTATAGTTCAATTTGCGATAGAAATCAGCATAACCTATACTTGATACGGCAAAATGGTATTCCGAAGGCAGGATGCCCTTCAACACAAACCCACCGTCTTCACCACTTATGGTGGCCTTTACCAAAGTGGAATCAAGGACACTGTTTAAGGTAATGGCCGCATAGGGTATTGGTCTTCCATTTTCTTCTTGGACGGTTCCTGATATGTTTTGGGCTTTAGAAACAACAAAGGAAAGTAGCGCAATTGCCAAAATCAGTTTTTTCATGATTGGAAAATTTAAATTAGATACTCAAAATTTCCCCATTCGTTACAGCAATAAAAGAAGAAGTCGGCGAGTTGACCTATAGGCTGTTGAACGGGCCGGGCCATCCGTCGGATCATAGGTCGATTGGTCGGTGGTGATTTTTAGGGAACGGACGAAGTCATTATCTTCCAAACAAATATGAACAGTATGAACAAAAAATTGATTTGGGGCATCTCCGTACGGGAGCTTTTGATTGTCCTCTCGCTCTACGTAATCTCAGCCTTCTTTTACCATCTCACGGTTTGGTCAAGTTCCTCTGCGTATACTGATACAAGTCCTGCATTGCTCGGATTTAAGGCCTTTATCGATGGTGGCGGGCTACAATATGGGATTTTTCTACTGTTCACTATTCCCATTTGGTGGTTGATTTTTGTAAAAATGAAGCATGTAAAGCTCTGGAAACGCCTTATTTTACATGTGCTGTTCCTGCCTGTTTTTATCTATACTGCACAGATTCTTTATTATTATGTCTGCGAAGTAATCGGATGGTTTCACCTTGAAGGTGCGGGACAAGTATGGGATCTATATATCCCAGCCTTGTTCTATTTGATCCAATTTGGAATTTTTCATGCGTACGAGCACTACAAGGAAAACCAGAAAAAACTGAAATTGGAAGGCGAACTGAAGCAGGCGGCGCTAAAAAGCGAGTTAGCGGCCATAAAAGCACAGTTAAATCCCCATTTTTTGTATAATGTTTTCAATACCATCAACGCCTCTGTACCTCCTAAGCAGGAAAAGACAAGGCAACTCATCGCCACTTTGGCGGATCTGTTTCGATACCAATTAAAAGCATCCAAAAAAGAACTGGTCACTTTGGAAGAGGAACTTGATTTTGTACGGAAGTACCTCAATTTGGAAAAAGCCCGTTTTGAAGAACGCTTGAACATAGAAATCAACGTTCCCAAATCGCTGTACAATGAACAAATTCCACCTATGTTGCTGCAACCGCTGGTCGAGAACTCGGTAAAACACGGAATTTCCAATACTTTAAAAGGAGGAACCATCACGGTTTCCATTTTTAAGGAGGATGGAAAGCTTAAATTTGAAATTGCGGATACCGGAGTTGGCGTTAAGGATAAGGAGAGCCTTTTTGAAAGAGGGGTTGGACTGACAAACACTCGATTGCGTCTACTTAAAATGTACCAATCGCAAATGGAGATTTCCGACAATGACCCGCAAGGGCTTAAAATCAGTTTTGCCCTATGAAGAAGGTCTTGATAGCCGATGACGAAAAAGCTGGAAGGGTACTGATTAAGGAGTTTTTAGAAGATTATCCCGATTTGGTGTTGATTTCCGAAGTAAACAATGGGGTGGATGCCATTACCGAAATCAACCGATTTAAACCCGATTTAGTCTTTTTGGATATCCAAATGCCCGGAAAAACCGGTTTTGAGGTCTTGAATCACCTCGAGGAGATTCCAAAGATCATTTTTTCAACCGCTTATGATGAATACGCATTAAAGGCTTTTGAGGTCCATGCCGTGGATTACCTGCTAAAACCTTATACCAAGGAGCGTTTCCATATGGCCGTGGAGCGACTAAACGCCCAAAATGATACGATCGGGGCCTTGGCAAAGAGCATTTTTATGGAGGAACCCTCCTACCCCAACCGAGTTTTGGTGCATTTCAACAAAAAGCTCATCACCGTAAAGTGTGAGGAAATTTTATGGATTGAAGCTTATGGGGATTATTCAAGAATACATACCTCTGATCAGGTATATCTCAGCAATTTTGGCATTTCCGATTTGGAACAAAAATTGAATTCACAGGTATTTCTTCGGGTACATCGATCATCCATTATTAATTTGGACAAAGTCAAGGAGCTGAACAAATATGGTAAGAGCTATGATGTAACTATGGAAAATGGAGATGTGGTCCGGGTAAGTCGGGGCTATATGGATGTCATCAAAAAAATTATGCTGTAGCCAAACGCCAGGTCACCTACCCACACACCAACGTTTTTCACTGATGATCCACCCGATGCTCAGATTGACCACGGGATGAATCCCTCCTCGAAATGCACCAACATAGTATCCAGCTCCCGCATCAATTGAAAAACTAAATCCAGAGTTATAGCTTCGCTGAACCCCGTAGACCAGCCCTCCGTAGCCGTGTATTCCTTCCACCAGCCTATTTTCCACAATACGGTCATCCGGAGAGAAAAGTGCGGCGGTCGGAGCAACGTAGTTTCCTGAATTTCCATAAATCTGTCTACCGCGTCGATCTCTACTGTTTAAATTGTGATAGTACCGGTTCTGAACGGTTATGGCCGGAAAAAAATCATAATCTTCCAACGGGGTGGAACTTGCAGGTTCCAAAGCGGCTTGCCAAGCCACTCTTATATCCAATGTGCTGTTCGACCCCAAAGCCATTTCATACTCAAGTCCGGGATTAAAGATGTTGATTTTCAGCTGCCGCAGCTCGCAATTTTTACCAAACTGTGCGTAAGTGAAGGTCGCAATAAGGCATATTAGTAAAGAAAGGATCTTTCGCATGTAGGTTAATTGGGTGCTGTTATAACATATACTTTTTCAAAATAGTATTTTTGTCCAAAATTTGGCGCATATGCAATTAGACGCAATTCCCCAGTTAAAACATACAGACGGTGACAATTTTTTCCTTTTGGCCGGACCTTGTGCCATAGAGGGAGAGGACATGGCTCTTCGTATCGCGGAGCAAGTGGTAAAAATTACTGATAAGCTCCAAATTCCTTATGTTTTCAAAGGAAGTTTCAAAAAGGCGAACCGAAGCCGCATTGACTCTTTCACGGGAATTGGGGACGAAAAAGCGTTGAAAATCCTGAAAAAAGTATCCGAAACCTTTGAGGTACCCACCATAACCGACATCCATGAAATTTCCGATGCGGAAAAAGCTGCAGCATATGTGGATGTGCTGCAAATCCCTGCATTTTTGGTACGCCAAACCGATTTGGTGGTGGCCGCCGCCAAAACAGGCAAAGTAGTGAATCTAAAAAAAGGACAGTTTATGAGTCCTGAAAGTATGCAACATGCGGTAAAAAAGGTGACCGATTCGGGTAATGAGCAAGCTTGGATTACCGATCGCGGTACCATGTTCGGGTATCAAGATATGGTGGTGGATTTTCGGGGCATCCCAACCATGAAACAATATGCACCCGTGGTACTTGATGTAACCCATTCCTTACAGCAGCCGAACCAATCCTCAGGGGTTACAGGTGGCCGCCCTGCCCTGATCGGTACCATGGCCCGTGCCGGTATTGCCGCAGGGGTGGACGGACTGTTTATGGAAACCCATTTTGATCCTGCCAACGCCAAAAGCGATGGTGCCAATATGTTGGATTTAAGCCTTTTGGAAAAATTGCTGACGGATTTGGCAGCTATTCGGAAAATCATCAACAGCTTGTAAGCTTATTTCCAAAACCCTTTATGGTTTACGGACTGTGCATCGCGTAGTACGGCTTCCAGCACCTCCCCATCAATATCATCTAAGGTATGGTAACGCAAGGATCTCATAACCTTGCGACCTTCGGTGACCATTTTATCCACATGAACGGTCAAATGTGCGGAACTCCAAAAACCGACATCCACAAAAGGCTTGTTCTTGGAAACGTTGAGATAACAAAAAGGTTTTCCATCCAAATAGTAGAAGGGAATCCGGTACTTGAACTTCAATTCCAATTCGGGAACTGTGTTCTCAATCACCACCTGCAAGTGAAGCAGGACGCTTTTAAAGGGTTCTTCTTGATTTAAAATATACTCCTCGGCTGGATTCATATCCCAAAAATCAGCAATTTGTATGATTAACCGTTTCTTAACCCAAAAGAAGTTCTTCATATCATTGGAGAAATCTTCGGTTTTATACTTTTGAAAAAACCACCATCATGAAATTCCGATTGATTTATGTTACCCTATTGTTTTCTACCGCTATAATGGCACAGGAGCATTCCCACAAAAGCCTAGAAGCCCTTACCTATCCAGATGTTCCCGGATACAAAACTCTAAAAACCGACTTGCACCAACATACTGTATTTTCCGATGGGAATGTATGGCCGACAATTCGAGTAATGGAAGCTTTGCGGGATAATCTGGACGTAATTTCGTTGACAGAGCATTTGGAATATCAGCCGCATTCTCAAGACATTCCCCACCCTGATAGAAACCGTGCCTATGAATTGGCACTGGCCGAAGCCAAAGAGCACGATCTCATCATCGTCAATGGGTCTGAAATTACCCGAAGTGCCCCTGCAGGACATAGTAACGCCATTTTTATCACGGACGCGAACGCGCTTGTACAAAAGGACTCAGTTTCGCAGTTTGCCACTGCGAAAAAACAGGGTGCTTTTGTGTTTTGGAACCATCCAGCTTGGTATCCACAATCTCCAACCGGAAATCCCATTTTGAGTGATTTTCAGAAAGACCGTATCAAAAATGGGGAATTAAATGGTATTGAGGTCATCAATATGGGAGATTACGCAGAAGAATCCCTGGCTTTGGCGCTTGAAAACAATTTGACCATCATGGGAACCAGTGATATTCATGGATTGATCGACTGGGATTACAAGGAAAAGGGTCATGCACGCCCAATTACGTTGGTGTTTGCCAAAGAAAAAGTGGAAAGCAGTATTAAAGAGGCCCTTTTTGAGGGCAGAACGGTTGCGGTTTT
Source organism: Allomuricauda sp. (assembly GCA_028284725.1). Classification (GTDB taxonomy): domain Bacteria; phylum Bacteroidota; class Bacteroidia; order Flavobacteriales; family Flavobacteriaceae; genus Flagellimonas. The sequence continues at coordinate 16,498 of JANQRD010000216.1, forward strand.
TAATGATTTGTTAGTGGGAAAATCCGAAAACCTTGCTCCATTGTTGGAAGCATGCATTACAATTAAATCAGCTTCCTACATTGCAAAGACCAACATTCTGGAGTTGACCTTGGAAAATATTTCAAGCAGTAATCTTTTGTTTCAGAATGAAATGCCTTATAGCTTTTATTCGAGTTCTCCTGTTTTCATGGTTCCTGCAAAAGGCATCAAAACACTGCGCATTAAAACTTTGGAACGATTGGGTTCTATCGAACTGAAACTTAAAGCGCTCGGAGCCTATATTGCACCTAAGGTAAACCCGATGATTACTTGGGAAGTTACATTAAAAGATTAATCACGCTACCGAGAAGAACGAGGTACCGTTAATTTCCTTGTCGAAGTCCTCTTTTATTCTATCAATGAAGTCTTTCGGTGTTTTTTCCGAAATCCAGACCCATTGGTTTTTGACATCGACATCAAAATGAAAGTTGGAAAAGTCCACAAAGCTATCATTGTCGAAACGCGCTAATAAGAATTTGGTGATTTTAGGCCTGAGTCGATATTCGATATCGATACACACCTTTTTAAGGGCTGGATTGGTATCTCCAGAAATTAGCCAGTTGAATTTCACTGCTTTGGTTATAAAGGAGGTCTAATATAACAAAAAATAGGAATGGCTGAACGACCTGTTGATAATCTTCGATTAGTCGTAATTATTCCAGTCCATCCACATAATTTTGGAGGTAGGAATACCTTTTTGTAAGCTTACCATTCTGAGTCATTCGGGCCCGTTCCAAAATCCCATCAGCATCACCACTGAAGAAAGCGGGGATGACACGTTTGGAAAAGGCCTCTCCAAAGCCTTTGCTTGCATCACGGGGCAATTCGGCCGGTAGGTTATCCACCGCCATGACAGCAATGGCATCAGGATTTTTGAAATCAACTTCCTTTTCGGCTTGGGCATCATAGCCATAAATGGGGTTAGCAATAGTGCTTGCACGGATCGTGGTCGCCACCGGACCGTCGATATCGCAGCTTATATCGGCAACTGCCTTTATTTTAAAATCGGGGTGTTTTGCGTCTTCCCTGGTATATAGAAAGGGAGCACCATCGCCGTGGAAATGTCCTGCTATGTAAAAGTCGGTTACCTCGGCAAAACGGAAGAAATTGGATCTGTATGCCTCGGGATGGGCAAAAAAGTCAGCTTTGTTTCCCCGAACCCCATCCTTGCGCTTGTTGTACTCGGAGGCATCGATCTGACAATACACGGGTTCATTGAAGGCATCTTTTAAATACTCCGCCACATTGACCTTCTTCAATCCCATGGCATCCAACATTTCCCTAGCCCCATTGCCCACTCTACCCCTACCGGTCAATAATATTTTGATGTTGGGCAATTTTACCTTTTGCAATTCAGCTATTAGGACTTCTTGATCGCGAAGCGTTTCTGCTTTGGGGAGTTGGAACAAATCAAACTTAAGGCCATAGGCGCGAACTCCGTTATAGGCGCCCACGATTCCGGCATATCGGCCAAAGGCCACCAAACGCTGTCCGTTGCCATTGGTGATTACCTCATGATCGTACAGCTCTATGTTCTTTTCCAAAATAGCCCTCAGCAGTTCACGATTGTAGGGTTGCTTTTTG
>JANQRD010000223.1 GCA_028284725.1 Allomuricauda sp.
AAAAAGGTGGAGGAGGATATCGAAAACTTCTCTTTCAATACTTCCGTGTCCACCTTTATGATCTGTGTGAACGAGTTGACAGCTCAAAAATGCAACAGCAAGGCCATTTTGGAACCTTTGGCGATTTTGGTGTCGCCCTATGCGCCCCATATTGCAGAGGAACTTTGGGAGAAGTTGGGTCATGCTGAGTTCATTGCTGAGGCAGCGTTTCCGGTCTTCAATCCAAAATATCTGGTTGAAAGTAGCAAAGAGTACCCAATTTCTTTCAATGGTAAAATGCGCTTCAAGATCGAATTACCGGTCGATATGACCAAGGATGCGATTGAAGAAGCCGTATTGGCCCATGAGAAGACCCAGGCGCAATTGCAGGGACGTACGCCAAAAAAGGTTATTGTGGTACCGGGTAAGATTGTAAATATTGTGGGGTAAACCGAATTGCATTAATCGCTTCTTTTTTCCAAGAGGATAATTGCTATATTGTCTAATACTTCAATAAGCTAAGTGTAACCGTATAGTAAGCATTGCTATGGATTTCATGGAAATTATCGGTCTTGTCGCCGCAAGTTTGACGACCAGCGCATTTGTGCCCCAAGTCTACAAGGCACTTAGGGATAAGTCCACCGCAGATATATCACTTACCATGTACATTGTGTTATTGGCAGGCCTTTTGTTGTGGATCATCTATGGCGTTTACTTGAATAGCTTGGCGATTATTCTGGCCAATGTGATTACGGGAATCCTGGCACTCATCATGCTTATTTTAAAATTAAAACACAAATAACCCCTAAAAAGATAGGGTTAAAATTATTTTTTAATAAAAATATACAAGTATACCCCATAAATTGAAGGGTAAATTATTGAAAAAGTAGTTTTTTTGACATCATACCCCTACTTTTTATCGATTTTATTTTCTGGTTTGTGCTTTTTATAACAATTTTGAAGTATTAACCATAAAACAATAACAAAATGATCGTTGGGGTTCCTAAAGAAATCAAGAATAATGAAAATCGGGTCGGTATGACACCGGCCGGAGTTTTTGAATTGGTAAAGCAAGACCATACGGTTTATGTGCAATCCAGTGCCGGGGAAGGCAGTGGTTTTTTCGATAGGGATTACCAGCAGGTGGGGGCAACTGTTTTGAATACCATGGAAGAGGTGTATGCCGCTAGCGATATGATTGTAAAAGTGAAAGAGCCCATAGCCAAAGAGTATGGCCTGATCAAGGAAGGTCAGATTGTGTTTACCTATTTTCATTTTGCCTCAAGCGAAGCGCTGACCAAAGCCATGATTGACAGTAAAGCCATTTGTATAGCCTATGAAACTGTGGAAGATGAGGAGGGTACATTACCCCTTCTGACGCCCATGTCGGAGGTAGCTGGTCGTATGGCAATTCAGCAGGGGGCCAAGTATTTGGAAAAACCTGTGAAGGGAAGAGGGGTTCTGTTGGGCGGAGTTCCTGGTGTTGCTCCTGGTCGTGTTTTGGTCTTGGGTGCTGGAACCGTGGGCATTCAAGCTGCAAAAATGGCAGCTGGGTTGGGTGCACATGTTACCATTTTGGATGTCAACATGAAACGACTTCGCTATGTGAACGACATTATGCCCAGCCATGTGGTGACCGAATTTTCAAATGAATTCAACATCAGAAAATATATCAAAACCCATGACTTGATTGTTGGTGGAGTCTTATTGAAGGGGGCTAAAGCTCCGAATTTGATTACCCGTGATATGCTAAAGGAAATGAGGCCTGGAACCGTAATCGTGGATGTGGCCGTGGATCAGGGGGGCTGTGTGGAGACTACCAAACCCACAACCCACGAGGACCCAGTATACATCGTGGATGACGTGGTGCACTACTGTGTGGCCAATATGCCAGGCGCTGTGCCCTACACTTCCACCATGGCCTTGACCAATGTCACATTGCCTTATGTGTTGAAATTGGCGAATAAGGGCTGGAGAAGTGCGTGCAACTTGGACAGAAACTTGGCAAAAGGTCTAAATATTGTGGAGGGTGAAGTGGTTTATGAAGAAATTACTGAGGCTTTCAATTGGGAGCCCATATTGGCGTAACATACATTTTGTCAGTATAAATGCCCCGTCCGTTCTTGGCGGGGTTTTTGCTTTATAGTTGGTATCTTTATAAGAATTAAAAGCGAAAGTTATGATGACATATTATATATTGATTGGCGCCGTTGCACTGATCAGCTGGTTGGTGAGCAGCCGATTGAAAAGCAAATTCAAGCATTATTCCAAGGTTCATTTGCGAAATGGGATGAGCGGTGCGGAAATTGCTCAAAAAATGTTGGACGATCATGGAATTCGGGATGTGAAAGTGATTTCTACACCAGGAATGCTTACAGATCATTACAATCCAAAGAATAAAACCGTGCATTTGAGCCAAGGGGTCTATGGCCAACGCAATGCCGCTGCTGCAGCTGTTGCCGCCCACGAAGTGGGACATGCTGTACAACATGCTCAGGCGTATGAATGGTTGACCATGCGATCCAAATTGGTGCCCGTGGTAAGTGTTACCTCAGGAATGTCAACTTGGATTGTTTTTGGTGGTTTGGCTTTGGGAGCCGCCGCCGGGGTCGGTCTCGGGTTTTATATTGCCGTAGCGGGATTGGTTATGATGGGGCTCGCCACCTTATTTAGTTTTATCACACTTCCCGTGGAGTACGATGCAAGTAATCGCGCCCTGGCGTGGTTGAAGCAAAAGAATATGGTGAGTCAACAAGAGTACGCAGGAGCAGAAGATGCGTTAAAATGGGCTGCAAGAACTTATCTAGTGGCCGCTTTGGGCGCTTTGGCCTCATTAGTATATTGGGCCTTTCAGGTTTTCGGCGGACGGGATTAAAGAAATTTTACGGCGACATAAAGGCCTGCTCATTGAGCGGGCTTTTTTATATGGAAATCTGCCGATCGATCTGCTGGTTGAGGGAGATAAAGGTTTCTGTACGGGAGACCCCTTCTATCTGTTGTATTTTTTTGTTCAGTACGATCATCAGATGCTCATTGTCCCGACAAAGCACTTTGATCAATATGGACCAATTACCCGTGGTGTAATGGCATTCCAATACTTCCGGAATTTTTTCCAATTCCTTTACGGCTCTTGGATTTGCCATGGCCTTGTCCAAAAATATCCCTATGTAGGCCATTGTGGTATAGCCCAACACCTTGGGGTTGATAATAAATTTCGATCCAGCCAGTAATCCCGAGTTTTCCAACTTGCGCAGCCGTTGGTGAATGGCCGCTCCCGAAATGCCGATGTTCCGTGCTATTTCCAAAATAGGCCTTCGGGCATCTTCCATGAGATACCTTAGGATTTTTTTATCGATACCGTCAATCTTGACCGAACTGTTAGTCGATTTCATACAAAAGATTCAAAACTGAAGTTAAAGATACCTAAAAACAATAAAAGTTTAATTTGCTATGGTATCAGGGTTGTAACCGAGGTAGGGCACTTCATATTCGTTAAAGATGATGCCATAGGATTTAAGTTCGGAAAGAATGGGACTATAGACCTCACTTTTAATGGGGATTTGAACCCCTGGAGTGGTAATTTTCCCGTTTAGAATTTGCAAAGTGGCCATGGCAACCGGCAATCCCACTGTCTTGGACATTGCAGTAAACGTTCGGTTTTCACCCAATACTACCATGTTGGCATCAATTTGTTTCTTTTCTCCATTGATTTCATAGCCAAATTTGTGGTACATCACGATCATATCCTTTTCATCGTCTTTCAAGGTCCAACTATCTTCAAGGATGTACTGCAACATTTTTGCGGGAGTGGCATCCTTCAATGGTATTTTTTTGGAGTCGTCAAATAGGTTGAGTTCCATAAGTTTTCCCCAACGGATGTCATCCTGATCGATTTTGAGGTAATGACGTAATTTCAACTCAACAGAATCCGTGGGGGAGTAGGGCAAAAATAAATTCACAAAATCGCGATAGGACATGCCTTCGGAGTTTTCAATAATATAGCTATCGTCTGTCATCCCTAGCATCACAAAAACTTGCCAGGCCTTTGAAAATCCAACGCGTCGCATAGTACCCCTATATAAGGTCAGTGCATCCTCCAGCCCATATGCCTCCCGGTATTTTAATGAATCCCTATTGGGATAAACCTCAAAAGTCCCGTAGCCATCGATTTCCACAAGTTCGGTTCTGCGAAACAGTTTTTGATAGGGAATGTACTTATAAGTGCCCTCTTGGATAAATTTAGCGGCACCACCCTGGCCGGCAAGCACCACATTTCGAGGATTCCAAGTGAACTTATAGTTCCACAAATTCGTATCGTGGTCGGGAGCCACAAGTCCGCCTGTGAACGATTCAAAAAGGAGCATTTTTCCACCATTACTGCGAATGCGATCGATCACTTCCATGGCACTCATATGGTCGATGCCAGGATCCAGTCCGATTTCGTTCATAAACACAAGACCACTTTTTCGTGCCTCTACATCCAATGCCATGATTTCCTTGCTCACGTATGAGGCAGTGACCAAGTGTTTTTTAAACTGGATGCAGTCCTCGGCTATTTTGATGTGCAATCTAGGAGGCAACATGGAAACCACAATGGATGCTGAAGCTATCGCTTTTTGCCGTTCCTTATCCTTAAAAATGTCCAGACCAAAAACACTACAATTCGGATGGGAGGAAAATTCTTGTGGAATATTTTCGGGATGAAGGTCACCTATTCGTAAATGAAGGTCTTCTTCCCCTGATTTTTTAAGAAAGTAATCCAGAAGGTAAGCTGTAGATTTTCCTGCGCCGAGAACCAAAATCGTGCGGGCCATAGGTTTTCTTTACTTTTGATTAAAACGGGTACTAAGGTATCAAATTGTTATATTCCTAAAAAAATACTCTTTTCAAGTTATGAACAAAACAATTTTGGTGACAGGAGCTGTATTTGGACTGTTGGCGATTCTTTTCGGTGCTTTCGGAGCCCACGGTCTGGAAAAATTGGTGGATGCCGACGCCGTGGAAACTTTCGAAACTGGGATACGCTATCAAATGTACCATGCACTATTTTTATTGGTATTGGGAATTTGGGATGGTTTAAGCAATAAACAGAAAAGGATAATTTTTTGGTTGGTCACCTTCGGTGTACTCTTGTTTTCATTTTCCATCTATTTACTTGCTCTTGATAGTTTGATGGCCATAAACGTTAAAAGAATTGGATTTTTAACCCCAATTGGGGGAATTTTTTTGGTTTTTGGATGGTTTCTGTTCGGTTTTTACGTTTTGACTAAAAAATCAAATAAATAAACCAATTTGAGGGTGGTACTTGTACTAATTTTCTAGTTTTGCACCAACGTTAAAAACATTTAAATGAGCACGTTTATCCCGACTACGAAAACGATTTCGTTACAACAACATGGAATTAACCATGATCGGATTCATTATCAACTTTCGTCTGACGAACTACATGCCAAAACCATTGAGAAGAAGATGGGAAAAGAGGCTTCGTCCGGAGCACTGGCCGTAAACACGGGTGAGTTTACCGGAAGATCACCCATGGACCGTTTTATTGTGAAGGATGACATCACCAAGGATAGGATTTGGTGGGGTAATATCAACATCCCCTTTGAGCGTGAGGATTTCAACAAGCTTTACGACAAAGTCATCGCTTATCTTAATGAAAAGGAACTTTTTGTCAGGGATTGTTATGCTTGTGCAGATCCAGCGTACAAACTCAATATTAGGGTCATAAATGAGTACCCGTGGTCGAATATGTTTGCCCACAATATGTTTTTAAGACCTACTGAGGAGGAATTGGTGAATTTTGATCCAGAATGGACGGTAATCAACGCACCTGGATTCAAGGCGGATGCAAAGGTAGATGGTACTCGGCAGCATAATTTTGCCATTCTCAACTTTTCGAAGAAGATAGCGTTAATTGGCGGAACCGGGTATACAGGTGAAATCAAAAAAGGAATTTTTTCCTCACTGAATTTTGTCCTGCCTGTCTTTAAAAATACACTGCCGATGCACTGTTCGGCCAATGTTGGTGAAAAAGGTGATACCGCATTGTTCTTTGGACTTTCAGGAACTGGAAAAACCACATTGTCGACAGATCCCCAGCGCAAATTGGTCGGGGATGATGAGCACGGATGGACAGCGGACAACACTGTTTTCAATTTTGAAGGCGGTTGTTACGCCAAGGTCATCGATCTTTCCAAAGAAAACGAACCTGAAATCTATGGCGCCATCAAAAAGGGGGCAATTTTGGAAAATGTTATCTTGGACGATCAAGGTGCGGTAGATTTTGGTGATACCACAATAACCCAAAATACTCGAGTAAGCTATCCCATTCACCATATTGAAAATATCCAACATCCGTCCATAGGAGAGAATGTGAAGAACATTTTCTTCCTTACAGCGGATGCTTTTGGGGTGCTGCCTCCCATTTCAAAATTAACTCCAGCCCAGGCCGCGTATCATTTCATTTCAGGTTATACCGCCAAGGTAGCTGGAACTGAAGCAGGTGTCGTGGAGCCCCAACCATCTTTTTCAGCTTGTTTTGGAGCACCTTTTATGCCGTTGCACCCAACGGTTTATGCGGAAATGTTGAGTAAGAAGATGCAGGAGTCCGGTGTAGATGTTTGGTTAATCAATACAGGATGGACTGGCGGACCGTATGGCGTTGGTACGCGAATGAAATTGAAATATACCAGGGCTATGATCAGTGCAGCGTTGAGCGGGGAACTGGGGTTGTACAATTACGACAAATACCACATCCATTCCGTTTTTGGAGTGGCCCAACCCAGGGAATGTCCTGGAGTGCCCACTAGTGTATTGAGTCCGAGAGTGACTTGGAACAATGATGAGGCTTACTACAAAACAGCCTTTAAGTTGACCAATGCGTTTCGGGAAAACTTTAAAAAGTATGAGGCCTATGCCAGCGAGGAAATCCGAAGGGGAGGTCCGCAGCGATATGCTTTCTAAAATAAAAAGGCCCGATTTAAAATCGGGCCTTTTTTTATATATTTCGGTAAAACCTTATTTGTTCACACTGGTGATGTACTTCTGTAGCGCCATGGTCATCGACGGCGTTTCAGGAGTAGGGGCTTGAATATCGATACGAAGTCCGGCATCGGTAGCAGCCTTAACCGTACTGTTACCAAATACCGCAATTCGGGTGTCGTTTTGCTCAAAGTCGGGAAAATTCTTTAGCAAGGATTCAATTCCCGATGGGCTGAAGAAAACCAAAACATCGTAGTATACATTTCGTAAATCGGATAGATCACTGATTACCGTCTTGTAAAAGATGCCTCTCGTCCAATCCACGCCGAGCTCATCGAGAGCTTGTGGAACGGCTGCCTTAAGGGTATCTGAAGATGGGAGAAGGAATTTTTCGTCCTTGTATTTTTTGATAAGCGGAACCAATTCATTAAAAGTTCGCTTGCCGACATAAATTTTTCGCTTTCTGTACACTACATATTTTTGTAGATAGTAGGCTACCGCCTCAGATTGACAAAAATATTTCATGGTGTCCGGAACTTTGAATCGCATTTCTTCAGCAATTCTAAAGAAGTGGTCTACAGAGTTTCTGCTGGTTAGAACAATGGCCGTAAAATTGTTCAAATCAATTTTTTGTTGCCTTACACTTTTGGCTTGTACTCCCTCTACGTGAATGAAAGGTCTAAAATCTACCTTTACTTTCTCTTTTTCAATCAATCGTGAATAAGGGGAATTTTCGATTTTGGGTTCAGGTTGGGAAACCAAAATTGTCTTTACTTTCATAAGCTTTCAATCTTTTAGATAGGTTCCAACTATCACTAGGGGTGCAATTTCGAGTGCGCAAAGGTACAAAATAAAATAGAAAAAATAGGGGATTATGGCTTTTTGATGGTTCTTCAACAGCTTTGCCAGTCCAATGGCATTAATGAAAACAATTAAGATAAACGCCGTATAAAACACAATTTTAGCATCCTTCGCGATGTAAACCAGAATTACATTGCTCACAAACATTACCAGACTGCTATGGTTGAAGTAGGATAATTTGGAGAACAATACTTCAGAAATCAGCTCTTGAGTGTTAAAAACAAATCCCTTGGTGAACTGTAGCAGAAGTTTAACCAATTGGAAAAGTATTACACCTATCAAAATGATTACAAATGGCGTAAGAATAAAATTTTCCAATGTATTTGCGAAAAAAGTCTTTTGGATGAGAAAAAGGAAGAGGGATAGATTGATAAGCTGGAACAATGTCAGTAAGATATGAAACCAATTCAGGAGACGTCCTTTTTTATTGTAGAGCACGACATACTTATTGTTGAAGGGCAGGATGATAAAATTGAGAAACCTACTTTGGAACAAATATTTTCCCAAGGCAAGTACCACCAGACTGACAAAGAGCAGTATGGTAATCCAATCGAGGGAATCAACTGTTTTATAAACTGGGTTCATTCTTCAATTTTTATCGGCTTTCCGTTGAGTCCTGGCAACAATCCATTTTCGGAAATTCCAATTCTGAAATAATACGGGTTCTCCATTTTTGATGTTGGTAATTGAAAGGAATAAAACAAAGTATCCTTGGATTTCAAAATTGCCTTCTCGCCCAAATCATCCTGGACCTTTAACGGCAACATTTGCTTTACTTGCTTGTGCTTGTTTGAAAATGAGACCGTATATTTTAATTGTTCAGAAGGAATGTCAAAAGGATAGGGATTGTAGACCTTCAGTTTGTAATCACTGGAGTCTTTTAATTTTTCAACGATGCATTGCAATTGTCGATAGGGCTGAAAGCCATCGATGAAAATCCCAAAGAAGACAGTTCCATCAAGATGTGCATAACTAATGTCCCCACTTTTTCTGTATTTGGAAACATAGAGTATCTTTTTGTTTCTTATCCGCTCCTCAGAACCGTCAATAGTGTATTGATTCTTTCGGTACATAAAGTTATTCAATGAAAAAGTGGGCTTGCCCGAGTAGTATTCATACATAGGTGCACGTCGATATGAATTTTCGAAAACAATTGGGAGATCACCTGCTTTCGAATTCAAAGTCGAAACCCATTCCTTATTCCCATGTGTCTCAAAATGCAAAGGCAGGAGAGGTTGATAAATCAACCAAACACGAGCATATATCAAAATTAATAAGCTTACAATGCCAATACGATATACCCATTTTCTCGTGTTGGAGTGTTCCAACAGATAATTAAAGGTGATGACCGCCATAGGAATGGAAATTATAATGATCCATTGCGTTTGTACCCTGCGATTAAAACTGGATATAAAAAAGAAAATGAGAACACCATAGGTTAGGTACAAAAGTGCTTTGGTAAATTTATCGGTAGCCTTGGTCTTGATCAACGACAAATAGACCCAATAAAAGAGCAGACCAAAAATGGCAATCAGGTTTACAAAATACCCCAGTGTAAATTTTTCAAACGAATAGGGTTGATTGGGGCGCTCGGACAAATGATATTTTATGGAGATAAAGTCGTTTTGATAGAGCCATAAAAAATGGGGGAAATAACACGCAAGTGCAATGAGGACAGCCACCCAAGCCTTTCCATTTTTAATCAATTTGATGTTGGAAAGGAAAACAAACAGAATCACCAGAACTGCGTGGTACTTGCTGTACATCAATGCAGCCATGACCACTCCTAAAGCAATCGATATCCCAATCGTGGGATTTTTCAAAAATCGTTTGTACAGCAACAAAAACAGAGCAGTAAAAAACAACAAAGGAGTATCGGGCAGGGTAAAGAATCCGTAGGCATTCATTAGCGTCATGGAAAACACCAAAAGAAAAAAGTGCACCACATAGTCCTTCTTTTTCGGATTGTCTATGAGTAGCCAAAGCAATATATATGTTCCAATAGATAACACGCAGCTCATGAATCGGACTCCCAACTCACCATCAAAAAGAAAGCTGCTGAGCTTGATCAAAAATGCCACCATGGGCGGATGATCAAAATATCCCCAGTCCAAGTTTTGGGCATAGTACCAATAGTAGGCCTCATCGTAAATAAGCTCCGTGAAATAACTCTGAAGAAGATTGAGAACAAAAAGAAAGGCCAACAGGACAAGAAAAAGCCTGGGAAACTTTTGGGTCATTAACTGAAGTTTAAGCGCCTCAAAGTTACAAATATTGCACAAGTCAGATTAGGAATGTGGAAAGCACTTACAGCCGCAAACCAGAAAACCTTATTTTTGCATTCTAATTTTGCACTAATGGCAGACGGTTTAGTGATAATACCCACATTCAATGAAATTGAAAACATTGAAGCCATTATAAAAACAGTTTTTGACCTTAAAAAAGACTACCACATCCTTGTGGTCGATGACAATTCTCCCGATGGAACCGCCGCCAATGTTAGGGAACTCCAGGAACAATTTCCGAACCGTCTTTTTCTTGAAGTGAGGAAAGAAAAATCAGGACTGGGGACTGCCTATATCCATGGTTTTAAATGGGCTTTGGAGCGGGATTACGAGTATATTTTTGAGATGGATGCCGATTTTTCGCATCGTCCTGCAGATCTTTTGCGATTGCATCGGGCCTGCCTTAACGATGCCGATGTTGCGGTGGGATCCCGCTATAAAAAAGGGGTGAATGTGGTTAACTGGCCATTGTTCAGAATCTTGCTTTCCTACGGGGCATCATTTTATGTAAAGATCATCACCGGTATGAAGGTTCACGATCCAACCGCAGGGTTTGTGTGCTATCGGAGGGAGGTCCTTCAGAATATCGATTTGGATGCCGTCCGATTTATAGGGTATGCCTTTCAAATAGAAATGAAATATCGAGCCTATCTCAAGGGATATAAAATTGAGGAGGTTTCCATAATTTTTACCGATAGGGTGAATGGGAAATCCAAAATGAACTCAGCCATAGTACGGGAAGCTGTTTTTGGTGTGATTGCCATGAAGTTCAGAAGCTTATTTTTCAAAAAGCGTTTTTAAAAATGTCAAGAATCCTATTAAAAAATGCCAAACTTGTCAATGAAGGGCAGGTCGTAGAATCCGATATACTTTTAAATGGGGATTTCGTTGAACGTATCGATTCCGATGTATCAGATGCGAAAGCCGAGGTGATTGATGTGAATGGCGATTATGTTTTGCCGGGCGTTATCGATGATCAGGTACATTTTCGGGAACCTGGCCTTACCCATAAAGGAACTATTGCCACCGAAAGTAAAGCGGCCATTGCAGGTGGGATTACCACCTTTATGGAGCAACCTAATACCAATCCCCAGACGACCACCATTGAAAAACTGGAAGAGAAGTTTGCCATCGGTGCAAGGGATTCTTACGCCAATTACTCCTTTCTGTTCGGCGGCACCAATGATAACTTGGAAGAATTAAAACGATTGGATAAAAATGCCTGTTCGGGTGTGAAATTGTTTTTGGGATCTTCCACGGGAAACATGCTGGTGGACGATGAAGCGGTACTGGAAAGTATTTTCAGCAATACGGAAATGGTCATTTCCACCCATTGTGAGGACGAAGGAACCATACGCGAGAATTTGGCCAAATATCAGGAAATGTACGGGGATAATATTCCCATTGCGATGCACCCCATCATTCGAAGCGAGGAGGCCTGTTATCTTTCCTCTTCAAAGGCCATTGCACTCGCCAAAAAAACAGGGGCGCGCTTACATGTGTTCCATCTTTCCACGGGCATAGAGACGGATTTGTTTACCAATGAAATTCCACTGGAGGAAAAAAAGATTACTTCCGAAGTCTGTATACACCATCTTTGGTTTTCTGATGAGGACTACGCCGAAAAGGGAACGTTGACCAAATGGACCCCGGCGGTAAAGACAAAGCAGGATCGGGAAAAACTTTGGGAAGCGCTTTTGAATGATAAAATTGATGTGGTGGCCACAGATCATGCCCCCCATACCTTGGAAGAAAAGAATAATCCCTATGCCAAAGCACCTTCTGGTGGGCCTTTGGTACAGCATGCGCTTTTGGCCATGTTACAAGAGGAACGGGAAGGAAGGATCAGTTTGGAGAGGATTGTGGAGAAGATGTGCCATAACCCCGCAAAACTATTTGATATTGATCGACGAGGTTATATCAGGGAAGGTTATTATGCCGATTTGGTACAGGTAAACCGGAATACCCAAAATGAGGTTAAAACCTCTAATATTTTATATAAATGTGGCTGGTCGCCGTTTGAAGGCACTACCTTTGATTCAAAAGTGGTGCGTACTTTTGTGAACGGGCATTTGGCGTATGATCAAGGAGTTTTTTCAGAGAAGAAAAATGCAAAACGACTTACATTTAATCGATAACATGCGAAAAGTAATTTTGCTCTTTGTTGGGATTTTATTGTTTTCCTGCGGTGAAAAAGTAGTGGAGAAACCAGAAAATCTTATTCCAAAGGAAAAAATGGTGTTAATACTTCATGATTTGGCGATTCTTAATGCAGCTAAGTCTTCTGCAAGGCTGGAGCTGGAAAAAAGAGAGATTGATGTCATGGAGTTTCTGTACAGGGAACATAAGATAGACAGTGCGCAATTTTCCCAAAGCGACCTTTATTACGCTTCCATACCCTCGGAGTACCAATCCATTTATGAAAAAGTGGAAGCCTTACTGGAAAAAAAATCTACAGAAATCGAAGACCTTTCAAAAAAAAGAAAGGACAGCTTAAAAGAAGTTAGGGAAAAACCACAGGAAGAAAAAATAACAAAAGTTGATACCACCAAAACGGACAACTAGCTTTTAAACTTCTTACAGCAAAATTCAATGACCTCATCCAAATCTTCGAATTGAAATCCGAGCGCATTTTTAAGCTTTTCTGAACTGTATTGTTCTTGGATGCGCAACCCTTTGGCCATATTCTTGCTCAATCTCCTTCTTTTTCCCAAGAGGTTACTACGTAACCAGTCAATTCGCCAGAAAAATTCCAGCATCCAAAATGGAATTGGTTTTTGGGGAGGTTCTACACCTAGGGAAGTGGCTATTTTTCCGAGCACCGCTCCATAGCTTAGATTTTCACTGACAAGAATGAACCTTTCATGCACTATCGCTGATTCCATTAATTGAAGCATTGCATTGGTTACGTCGGTCACACTTACAAAACCCGTACCCCCGGGCAGATAGTTTTTTTTGCCTTTGGAGGCGTAGGTGAAAAAGGTGCCACTTCCCGACTTCCAAAAACCAGGGCCAAGAACCACACCTGGATTAACGATGACAATTGACAAGCCTTCTTGGGAACCCCGCCATACTTCAAGTTCGGCATCGTGCTTGGTCAGTCCATAAACCGATACGTTTTGGTCGTTCCATTCATTGTCTTCCGTAATAATAGCTCCTTTTACACTAGGTCCGATGGCCGCAATGGAACTTACGTAGCACAATTTTTTAACAGCATGTTCCAAACAAAGGTTGACAACGTTCGCAGTGCCCTCACTATTGTTTTTCACCAAGGACTTGTAATTTGCTGGATCAAAGGAAATGAGCGCAGCACAGTGGTAGACATATTCAACATTCTCAAAAAGGATACGAAGCGACTCAATGTCGACAATATCAGCTTTCGACCAGCTTATTTTATCAAAAATCGCGGATGGATTATCAGAATAATACCCAAAAACTTTTATGACCTTTTCCAAAGAGGCCTCATTTCGGTAACTGGCCTTTACTTTTTTTCCATTTTTGACCAAATGGAAAAGTAGATGCGAACCGATCAGACCAGTACCCCCCGTGACTAGAATCATTGGGCAAAAGTACCCAATTGTGGTGGATTTATTCAGCGATATGGGAACTTCATTTTATATTTGCAGCTATTCCAAAAGATTACAATAGTGAAGAATTTTGTAGAGGAATTGCAATGGCGTGGAATGGTGCATGATATTATGCCCGGTGCTGAGGAGCATTTAATGGAAGGAATGCAGGCCGCTTATGTAGGGATAGATCCCACGGCGGATTCGTTGCACATAGGCCATTTAGTGAGTGTGATGATGCTCAGGCATTTTCAATTGGCAGGACATAAACCCTTTGCGCTGGTTGGAGGTGCTACAGGGATGATAGGAGATCCTTCTGGGAAATCCGCAGAGCGCAATCTTTTGGATGAAAAAACGCTTCGGCACAACCAGGAGGCCATCAAAAGACAACTGGCGCGGTTTTTGGATTTTGAGAGCGATGAACCAAATGCGGCAGTTTTGGTCAACAATTATGACTGGATGAAGGACTTCTCGTTTCTCGATTTTATCCGGGATGTGGGGAAGCGCATAACTGTCAACTATATGATGGCGAAGGATTCCGTAAAAAAACGTCTTTCGTCCGATGCCAAGGAAGGTATGTCGTTTACCGAGTTCACGTATCAATTGGTGCAGGGTTATGATTTTTTATACCTCTACCAAAACCATAACTGTACGTTGCAAATGGGTGGTAGCGATCAATGGGGAAATATTACTACTGGAACAGAGTTGATTCGAAGGATCGGTGGAGGAAAGGGCTTTGCGCTAACCTGCCCGTTGATAACCAAGGCCGATGGAACGAAATTTGGAAAGACCGAAGGTGGTAATGTATGGCTGGATGCGGAAAGAACTTCTCCTTACAAATTTTACCAATATTGGCTGAACACTTCTGATGAAGATGCCGAGAAGTACATTAAGATATTTACTTTCCTGACGCGAGAAGAGATTGATAGCTTGGTATCGTCGCATAAAGAAGAACCACACCTGCGATTGTTGCAGAAACGGTTGGCCGAGGAAATCACCACACTTGTACACTCTAAAGCTGATTTGGAAAATGCCATCAAGGCCAGTAACATTCTTTTTGGAAAATCAACTTCCGATGATCTAAAGCAGTTGGATGAAAAAACGTTCTTGGATGTTTTTGAGGGTGTGCCCCAAGCGAAGCTTTCAAAAGGGGAACTTGAGAAAGGCTTGGACATGATTGGCGCTTTGGCCGCCAAAACGGGCTTTTTGGCTTCCAATGGTGAAGCCCGAAGGGAACTGAAGCAAAATTCCATTTCTGTCAACAAACAAAAGGTCAAAGAAGACTATAGCATTACCGATACCGATCTTATCAACGGCAAATTTGTACTCCTTCAACGAGGGAAAAAGAACTATTTTGTTCTTGTTGTGGATTAGATTCTTCTTTGGAAAAACGCAACCAAAAAATGGGAATTGACTCTTGGGGTTATAAAACCTATGTCAATGAGAATGTTAACAGCCCTTTTATTTTTAGTACTACTTAGTGCATGCAATTCCAACACTAGTTCAGAAGAAGAGATACCATTACAGAGCAAAGTGCAAAAGTGGAAATTGGTAAGAATGACGGGTAGTTTTATCAATTCAGAGACTACTGGAGACAATATGGCGTGGCAGGAATACTATCTTTTGAACCCCAATGGAAATTTCTTTAAATCCAGAACGCAGAATGGCACCATTTCACAGGCTACCGGTACCTATACGTTTGTTGAGCATGAGAATGAACAGTATTTTGAGTTAAGCTACACCACTGGGAAAGAACTTATTGCCAGTTGTTTCGGTAACGGGAAGGAAATTTTGATGTTCAACGAGGGAGTGCTGTTTGGGTCATGGAACGCTTGCGACGGCCCGGGGCTGGAGTACCAGTTGGTTGAATGATGGTATTACAACGCCATTAAATTGCAACCTCTCACATCGGAATGATCGAATCGGCCCAAGACTTCAAAAGTTCCATCAGGGAAAGTTTTTCCCAGATCTTGGGTAGCTATAAAAGCACAGGAGTAAATATTTGCCAAATCGATGACATTGACACCCCCAGTTTTTCCATAAGCTTGCAAGGTGAGGGGGTCTTCGGTATCACGAGTGATAATTTTCATCCAAGGAGGACATTTAAAAAGTCCTTCGCCTTGCGAATAGCCTTGCGATAACAATTCAGTCATCCCGTATTCCGAATGGATTTTGGATATCCCAAAGGCTTTTTTTAGAATACTGTGCAACTCTTCACGGATCAATTCTTTTCGTCGACCTTTCATTCCCCCCGTTTCCATGATAATGGTATGTTCCAACGGCATGGGAAACTGCTCCGCCAAATCCAGAAGAGCAAAGGATACCCCGATGAGCAAAGTTTTGGTTTTTTGCGTTTCGAGTATGAGGAGGGTTTCCTGTAGCACCTTTAAATTGTTCAGGTAAAAACCGCTTTTGGGATGCTTTGATTGGCTGATCAGGTCATTTACCATATACACCAATGAAGAACCTTCACGTTCCAAATAGGAAGGTAGCAAGGCTAAAATACAGTAGTCCGAAATAGCACCATAAATGGAAGCAAACCCTTTGCGAAAACTTTGCTGGTAGATGTCAAGCTCGGTAACAAAATGCCTGCTGGTGGTATTGGAGGTGGTACCACTGCTTTCAAAAATGGCCTCTGGCTTTTTTTGGGATGAAACTACCTGATGTGTCTTAAAGAAGGATATCGGCAAAAAAGGAATTTCCGTAACATTGGAAACATTGGCTGGAGTCTTGTTCAGGTGTTGGCAATAGCTTTGATAAACAGCATTGAAATCGAACTGAAATTGGAAAATGCGTAAAGCCAATTCCTCAAATTCAGCTTGGCTTGTAATTGAAAAAATGTGTTGAATATCGACGCTGTCCATTGGGGATATAAAAGTACCCAAAAAATAAAGGCCTTTCGATTGAAAGGCCCTGTACAGCAATTTTTATTTAACGACCAGTTTCCTGGTCATGGTTTTGTCCTGCTCGGTCACTTGGAGTACATATACTCCAGGCACCAATCTGGAAATATTTAAGGTATTGGTTGAAATTCTATCGGTAAGGACAATCTCACCAAAAACGTCATAAATCTTAATTTGTTTGCTTCCATTGGTGGCGGTGATCACATAGACTTCATCGCCATAAGCCGGATTTGGGTACATTTTAAAACCCTGTAGTTCCTGTACTTGCTCAGTATTAACACTGACCAGTTCTTGACCAAAAGTGGAAAGAGGTAAAGCCATAATGAGTACGAAGTAGATTTTCTTCATAAATGCTGATTTGGGATATAAGCAATGTAAAAGTAGTTAAACCCTATATGTTGGGCCATAAAATGTTGTGAAACAAAGATTTATGTAGGTAAAGCGGAAAAAGTTGATGTTTGTACGATAAAATGCGCGTTTTTATCGACGAACTACTTGACAATGAGCTTTCTAGTAGCAACCTTGTTTTGCTCGAGCACCCTAAGAATATAAACTCCTTTATCTAAATTGGAAACGTTGAGCTCTTTACCCAAAATGGTGGTTTGCAACACTTGTGTGCCGAGGACATCAAAAATCAGGATTTGTTTGGGTGCATTCAGGGAAGTCTCAATATATACCTTGCCTTGTGTAACGGGGTTAGGGTAAAGTTTGAACCCATCTATTTCGGCATTCGCTCGGGCATCCTGAGAATATCCCAACGAACAAACGAAAAAGAATAATACAAGGTAAAGGTGCTTCATAAAGATTTGGTTACAAAGGCTATGCCACAAATATAAATAATTTAACCGCTGAAAGTGAGCGGTTTGTCGAAAACAGGTTGCTTTTTCGATGAAGTGTATAAGAAAAGCCCCGCATTGCGGGGCTTTTTTATTGTAAAATCAGTACAGTTTTTAGTTGATTCCAACAGTCCATCCGGCACCCCATGTAGCAACATCGGTACCCGTACCATTACCTACACCAGAGATTACATCTGCTTCATCGAATACAGCTCCAGTATCATTTTTTAGGTTGGTAGTGACATTGTTAAAAGTAACGTCAATAATATTGGAGTCGTCATCCACGACACCTACACCTGTATCAGCGTCGTCCAAATCAAAACCTTCAAAAAAGTCGGTAATTACTACATTATTAAAGACAAAGCGGGTACCAGCTCTTAGTCTAATAGCCTCGCTTTCGTCAGCAATATCGTCAGGATTTCCAATAACAGTTACGTTGGTTACTGTTGGCGCGGAAAAATATCCACCTTCATTACTAAAGTCTGTATTGAATCCATCACATTCAAAAGCCTTGTCATGGTTTTCTCCATGTTGCACGTAAACATCTGTAAGACTTCCGATAAAACCTTCGGTCCAGTCGATGGAATCATCCTCGGAGTTTACTACTACCAAGTGGCTTGCGTTTACGGTTCCACCAAAGAACTCGAAACCGTCATCCGATCCTTCGAAAACTTGAACAAAGTCAATAGTTGTACCTGTACCAACACCGTAGATTGAAACTCCGTTAAGCTCAGCGTTACCATCAATTGCACCACCAGCGTATTCAACACGTACGTACTCCAAAATTCCAGAATTATCATCAGGAGTGTTCCCTCCAAAGGAAAGACCTCCTACTTCAGTGGTAGCGGTATCAGTTGAACCATCTGGAGTAGAGTTGATAGGAGCTCTTCCACAAATCACCAGACCACCCCAATCTCCTGCTGAAGGGGTTGCTGAATTGGATGTGAATACTATAGGATTGCTTGCTGATCCATCGGCAACGATTCTAGCACCTTGCTGTATAGCTATGTAGGCATTTACACCTACGGGCTCAGCTCTTACCGTCATTCCTTCAGGAACAGTCAACGTGGTTCCATCAGCCATCAAAACAGGACCGGTAATGGTATATTCAATGTCTGGATCCAGTGTAAGATCTTCAGTGTAGACACCACTTAGATTTATAGCGGTTATGGGATCGCTTCCACCGCCTCCTTGATTGGTGGTATTGTTCGTGACACTGTTATCATTGATAACAACATCAGAGGTATCGTCGCTTTCACAAGCAATGAACAAAGCAGCGGCTATACCTAAAAATAAAAACTTGTTTTTCATCTGTTTGAATTTAAAAAAAATTAAAATTTATATTTAAGGGTTAGCCCAACGTTAACCCCAAGGTTATACTCTCGTATTACAATATCTCCCAAATCTGTTCCTTCACGTATAAATGAGATATCCGGATCTAAAATGTTCCTAGCTGTTAGATTGGCTTCGAAATGCTCTCCGAAGGAATTTTGCCAAACAAAATTCAAAGTAGGTACTGCTTTTTCCACAATGTTCCCCAAGCTACCCGCACCCAACGAGAAAATACGGTCGGAGAAATAGGAGAAAGCAACAGTGGCCTTAGGCTTATAGTTTCCAAAGTTGGTAGGGCTATAATTAAGGTCAGCATTAATGATAAAAGGAGATGCGCCTTCAAGTTCATCCGAATCTCGGTCGAAACTAGTACCAAAGGTATTCTCTTCACCTCCTGGGATGTCCCTTAGGTCCTGATCTGTATGTGTATAAGCGGCGTTGACACCTACCGATACTACGGCATTATCTTCGGCATCTGTGTACAGATTTTTTCTTACCTCCAATTCGACACCAAAAATGTCGGCTTGTTCACCTGTTCTAAAATAACGTTGTGTACCTGTAGCATCGGCTGCAACAACACGGTTCACCGGATCCTTTATCGTCTTGGCGAAGGCTGCAAGCGAAATAATTTCCCCTCGTTCCAGGAACCACTCATACTTGAGGTCGTAATTATAGATTTCAGAGTACGTGGCACCAGTTCCATCCAATCCGCCAAGCAAGTCTGGGTTACCACCATATCTAATGGTTACCGCTTCATATACAAAAGGGGCTACTTCCTTGAATTCCGGGAAGGAGGCAGTTTTACTGGCACCAAACCTCAAATTGGAATTATCGTTCAATGCATAGCGCACATTTAAACTTGGAAGGAATATATTTTCATACACATTCCTGAAACCAGGATCCGCTGGGTTTATGTTAATTACGTCATACACAATATCCTGATCGAAGGTTTCAACACGTAACCCAGGAACCAAAGTAAGCTTATCGCCAATCTCTATATCAGCTGCACCATACACACCATGAACATTCAAATTACCTTTGTAGGTGTTCTCAGGAAGCCCCGGACGATTTCGATTACCAATGTCATTGTTGATGGGATTTAGCACAATAAGATCCCATAACCCTTCACCTCGAGGAATGTTGATGTTGCTTACATCGAAAATAGCATTGAAATTGTTCAAGTCCGTGATTGGGGTATTGTCCCTATCCTGGATTTCATATCCATAACGAATACTGTTGAACCTTCTTTCTTTCCTTCTTCCGTTATAGCCAAAGTTCAATTTTACTTTTTCAGACAGTTGATGTCCTAGATGTATGAAGCTGTTCAATTCATCATCTTCGATACTCTGCCAAAAGCGTTGGTTGTCAAAAGGAATATTAATGTAAAATACCGGATTGGTCGCTGGATCATTGTCCAGAGACAATTGGTAATTTTCAAGGGTTATCCTTTTTCGGTCCGGCTCATCAGAAAACACCTTGTTAAAACCGACGCCCCAATC
Organism: Allomuricauda sp.; assembly: GCA_028284725.1. GTDB lineage: Bacteria > Bacteroidota > Bacteroidia > Flavobacteriales > Flavobacteriaceae > Flagellimonas. Next base: position 20,246 of record JANQRD010000223.1, read on the forward strand.
CATATCCCATTTTTCATCAAAGATGTGTTGTCCAGTCAATTGATTTACGAAAATCATGTCTTGGTTAAACTGTACGTTCTGAACGAAGAAACCCTCATCTGTGGTAATCAATGCGTCGCGGTTGGTACCTTGCCCATTAATGCCGTAGAAACCTACAGCATCGGTTGAACTATTTATGAACAACGAACTGAACTTCACCTTGTGCTCATCATTTATGCGGTAGAGTACGTTTCCAAGTGCGGTTGTGTTGGTTTTGTAAGCAAATTCACGTACGTTGGGGAAATCTACCTTCAATACATTGGTGAAATCTCTTGCCGGTCCTTCCCAAATCTCGTAGCCATTATTAAAGCTGGCCGCTCCAAAGAAACTTAACCTTGATTTGTCATTGTTGAAATTGAAGGAATATCCTCCTTCCATTGCCGCGGAAAGATTGATGGGACTCCATGCATCCTGCGGATCTACACCGTGCGACAGAATAACCGCAAAAGGGTCATTGTCGTACCTATTATAGAATCCAAAATCACTAGGCCCCTCACTTCTTACAAAATCCTCACCAGAGGCATTGGTGTTGAGTCCAGATCCCAAAGAAACTTCAAAGTATCCGCCTCCCGTATATTCTTTCGAATCGATATTTACGTTACCTGCAGCATAATCTCCAAAGAAAGTGGAATTGTAAGCTTTGCTAACGGCAACATTTTCTATAATGCTTGACGCGAACAAATCGAGATTGATATTCTTTTTGTTAACATCATTGGAGGGAAGGGACAATCCGTTCATGGTGGTGTTCTGGTAGCGATCCCCAAGCCCTCTTACATATACGTTGCTGGATCCTTGTTGTTTGGATATCCCGGAGATTTGTGCTACCGCGGCGGCGGCATCATCAATTCCCTTGAGGGTCAATGCCTCCGCGCTGATCGCTTCCTGGATCACCAAGGCGTTCTTCTGTTGAAGTAACAGGGCTACTTCCGAGTCTTTCCGTGCTGTGGTGGTCACTACCACCTCGTCTAAACCCACGCTGCTCGCCCCCAACCCTGCGTTTATTTCGGTGACTTTTCCTGGCTCAACAACCACATTTGGCACTTCCAAGGTCTCATAGCCCAAAAAGCTGATGACAAGGGAATATGTTCCTGGTTCAACATTTTCGATTGCAAACAACCCATCAAAATCAGAGGTGGTTCCAATAGTGGTACCCTTGATTAATACGTTTGCGAAGGGAAGTGGGTCATCGTTAAGTTCTTTGTCCGTCAATTTACCTACAATTGTTCCGTTTTCTTGGGCGAAACCGGTAAAAGTGAGCAGGGAAAAGATAAATATCAGATAAGTTTTCATTTGGCGTTCCATTGGATTTAGAATTCGCAGGCAAAGAACGCGATGGGTTGTAAAAGCGATGTTAGGCGTTTGTTAAGAGTTTATTTGAGAACTGTTACAATAATGTTATGACATTAAATGAATGTTAAGCATTTATGCTGTTTTGGTATTATCTTTACATTTGGGCGATCAACATAAAAAATACCATCCCATGAAAACTAAGGACATTAAGATTCTTCTTGTTGATGATGAACCTGACATTTTGGAAATTGTAAGCTATAATCTTTCTTCTGAGGGTTATGAAGTTTTTACGGCCAAGAACGGAGTGGAGGCCATCGCCAAAGCGAAAAAAAAGAATCCCCATCTTATTATTTTGGATGTGATGATGCCCGAAATGGACGGTATCGAGGCCTGTGAAGTAATCCGGAAAACCCCAGGATTGGAAAACACCATTATCACCTTCCTTACCGCACGTGGCGAGGACTATTCCCAAGTGGCCGGGTTCGATGCAGGAGCCGATGACTATATCACCAAGCCCATTAAACCGAAGGTTTTAGTGAGCAAGGTTAAGGCGTTGCTCCGAAGGTTGAAAGAGGAAAAAGCCGATGTTGAAGATATTGTAAAGGTGGGCAACATTGTAATCAATAGGGAAGAATACAAAATCGTCAATGATGGGAAGGAAATTGTACTTCCACGAAAAGAATTTGAACTACTTTCTTTATTGACTTCCAAACCCAGCAAAGTGTTTAAACGGGAAGTGATTTTGGACAAGGTTTGGGGTAATGAAGTTGTGGTCGGCGGCCGAACCATCGATGTCCATATTAGGAAACTACGCGAAAAAATTGGTGATCATCACTTTAAAACCGTCAAGGGCGTAGGGTATAAGTTCGTCCTGTAATGGCCATAAAACTAAGGAAATCCTACAAATTTGCCTTAAGGTCATCTTTACTGATCACCACTTTTCTTACTGGTTTGTTTTCGACCTTTCTGCTGTATAAAGGTCAGATGGACTGGCTTTTCACGTTGCTGTTCGCGATACTCTGTTTCGGGGCTGCATTTTTGGTCATTCAGATTCGCGTGGAGCGATTTATCTACAGAAGGGTCAAAAAGATTTATGATGATGTGTCTCTTTTAGAATCTTCAACCTTTTCCTCCAAACCCGTCACCACGGATATGAAAACCCTGACACAGGAAATCGAAAAGTTTGCCGAGGGGAAGAAAATCGAAATAGATACCTTAAAAATCCGGGAGGAATATCGCAAGGATTTCTTGGGAAATGTATCGCACGAACTCAAAACGCCCCTTTTTACGGTGCAAGGCTACATTCTCACCTTGCTTGATGGCGCCATGAACGACAAAAAGATTCGTGAAAAATACCTGAACAGAGCGAACAAAGGAGTTGAGCGTTTGATTTATATTGTTCGTGATCTGGATTTGATCACCAAACTCGAAGTCGGTGGATTGAAACTGGAGCGCGAAGATTTCGACATTATCGAGTTGATTGGAAACGTGTTCGAACTTCTGGAGATGAGAGCGGCCGAAAAGGAAATTACCCTTACGTTCGATATGGAATATGAAAACCCCATTTATGTGAATGCGGATCGCGAGAAAATACAGCAAGTGGTCAGCAATCTTCTGGTGAATGCCATTAAATACGGCTCTAAAAATGGAACCACGGAGGTCAGTGTGGAAAATCTTATCAAAAACAAAGTGATCATACGGGTGACTGATAACGGGGAAGGTATTCCCAAGCAGCATATTCCCAGATTATTTGAACGTTTTTATCGAGTGGATCAAAGTGGAAGCCGCAAAGAAGGTGGTTCGGGTCTTGGCCTGTCCATTGTGAAACACATCATCGAGGCGCACGATGAAAAAATCTACGTGGAAAGTGAGGAGGATGTAGGCTCCGAATTCTCCTTCACCTTGGAGAAAGCCTCAAAAAGTGCTTCATAATCGATTTTGGAATCAAATTGGGTCAACCCTTCGAAGGATTCAATGCGGTTAAGGTTTTCCAGGGTAAAATCATCTTGTTTCGCATAGGGAATCAATCCTTGTTTTTGTAGACGCTTTGCCAAATATTCTTGTTCGTATTGTCCTGGGGTGGGGATAAAGAAGGCCTTTTTTTCAAGCTTTGCCAAATCCATTACCGTGGTATAGCCCGATCGGCACAACACCTTAGCACTTTGGTTCAAAGCTTTCTGCAGTTCTTGCGATTGCATAAAATTAACTAGAGTGATACTCCCTTCCTGTATTTCTATTTCCGTTTTGGTCTGCTCCTCCTCAATTTTCCCTTTAATAAAAAGCACATTGCCCTTAAAAAGTTGAAGCTCCTCCAAAAGCTTTTCTTCCAGCAATGTTCGTTGTGGCTCAGGGCCAGAGATGAGCACCATCAGATCATATACTTCAGGAACATCCATTTTTTCAAATCGGCTTAAGGGGCCCAAATATTTTATGTTGATGCTGGACTTTTTCAAATGACCCAGTTTTCCAGTAAGGTTAGGTTTCCCGTCAACATCGGGGACCCAACATGCCGTAAATTTTTTAATGATTTTTTGGTGCGCTTTCGAACTCATCCACGTCGTATTTCCAGAAAGTACATTCAGCTGGTGTGTTATAAAAACACACGGCACCTTTTTGTAAAAGACCCCAAGTCTGTTATCGGAGATGATTCCATCCAATTCATGTTCTTTGACCAGTTGCTTTACGGCTTTTTTTTCTTTCGCCATTGCCTTTAGCACTTTGGGAGAATCCCATATCATTTTTATTTTGAAATTCTTTCCTTTTTCCGCATAGGTGATTTTGTAAGAAGGCAATTCAAAGGAAGGCAGATTCGGAAATTCTTTCTGCAAAAGCGCAAGCGCAACCCCATCTGAGGCAATAAAGGGTTGGTGCCCGTGAGCTAAAAGGGCATTGATAATGGGGATACATCGCGTGGCATGTCCGAGTCCCCAATTAAGGGGTGCGACCAAGATGCGTTTCGAATTTTGCATAACTACAAAAAAACAAAACCAAGATTGCTTTTGGATTTCCTTAGCTTTGCCAAAACATTAAATTTTGCCAATTCGAACAGCCAGTGGGGAGCAAAAACAAACTAAAACGCTTTAAAGAAAATGAGACTTTCTCAAATGTCATTCAACCCACTCGGGAGGAGATTTTGGATGGGTTCGAATGGAAAGGAAACTGGACATCCTTTTTCAAAAATACAAAACCGATTGTGCTGGAATTGGGCTGTGGCAAAGGCGAATATACGGTAGGACTTGCGCAAAAGAATCCCAACAAAAATTACATCGGCATTGACATTAAGGGCGCACGGTTTTGGCGAGGGGCCAAAACGGCTTTGGAGCAGAACTTCAACAATGTTGCTTTTCTGCGCACCCAAATCGAATTGATCGATCATCTTTTTGGTGAAAATGAAGTGGATGAGATTTGGATTACTTTCCCCGACCCCCAAATCAAATACAAGCGTACCAAACACCGTTTGACCAATCCCATATTTCTCAAAAAATATCAGCATATTTTAAAATCCGAAGGCGTGGTCAATCTTAAGACCGACAGTGAGTTTATGCATGGCTATACCCTGGGGCTTTTGCAGGGTTTGGGCTACGAAATTTTATATGCAAACCACGATGTATACCGGAACGAAGGCAGCCCCTCCGATGTCCTCGAAATACAGACCTTTTATGAAAATCAGTATCTTGACGAAGGAAAACCTATTACCTACATTCAGTTTAGGATAACCGACCAATGACGCATATACTAATACTCTTTTTTGCCACATTTTCAGCAGCTTTTATGGCAACCGTTCCTCCCGGATTGCTCAATATGAATGCGGCCAAGACCAGTGTGGAAAAGGGAAAATTGAATGGGGTGATTTTTAGTTTTGGGGTGTCCTCCATGATTATGGCTCAGGCCTACGTCGCGGTGATGATCTCGAAATTTTTGTATCGGAATCCTGAGGTGATTGATCTCTTACTAAAGATTGCCTTGGGAGTATTTGCTTTTTTTGCAGTGTATTTTTTTATCACGGCAAAACGAAAGAAAGCGGAAAAAATAAAGGTAGCACGACCTAGTAAAAAGAACAGTTTTTTCAAAGGGATGGGCCTGGCGGCGGTAAACCTGTTGACCATACCGTACTATAGTGGTTTGAATGCCATGTGGAACGAGGCAGGATGGATCAAATTTGAGCTGAACGATACCATCACTTTTGTATTGGCAGCCGGCATGGGAACGTTCTCTGTGCTATACCTGTACACATTTTATTTCAATAAGCTGGAGACCAAGACAAATCGATTTTCAAAAAACTCCAACTATATTTTAAGCGCGTTAATGCTGATTTTGTTGATCATTACCTTGATTCGAATCCTGTATCGTTAATATGGAAGAGCAAAACTTTTTCGATAAGGTCTATGAAGTGGCCAAACAAATTCCTTATGGCAGGGTGACCTCTTATGGAGCGATTGCTAAATATTTGGGTGCAGCACGAAGTGCACGTATGGTTGGGTGGGCCATGAACAATTCCCTGGCAAAAGATGTACCTGCCCACCGGGTGGTCAATCGTGTTGGAGTACTCACTGGAAAACACCATTTCGATGGCACGAACCTCATGCAACAGCTTTTGGAAAACGAAGGCATCGAAGTACAGGATAACCAAATCGTGGATTTCCAAAAACACTTTTGGGATCCAGCCAAAGAACTCCTGTAAGAATAGTCCTTTATGATACTATTGTATATCCCAAGTGTTACACCCAGTGTAGTAGTTATTGGTGCAAATTCGTGCCATTCGTGTCAAGCAATTGCTTTAAAGTAAAATTTAGAGCAATATTCATGAAGCACTGATTGAGGAGATGCGTATAACGCACTTCTATCCCACCATCTCCTTTTTCAATGCCCAAACTTCTAATTTTAAGGGGCAAGCCGTATCTTTGTAATTTAGAATGAGTTTAAACGACTCTGATCAAAATAGGATTCATGAAGCTGAAAAAAGCAGATATACTCAAAGCCCTTGAAAAGATTTCCGCTCCTGGCGAAGGACAGAACATTGTGGAGAGCGGAGGGGTCACCAACGTTCAAGTATTTGGTGATGAGGTTGAGGTTGACGTAACCATAAAAAACCCAAGCCTACAGGCCAAGAAGAAAACCGAAGTGGAGATTTTAAAAATCATCCACCGGGAGGTGTACGAAAAGGCAAAAATCAAGGTCAATCTTACTGTAGATGCCCCGGCAAAACCTAAGGTGAACCAGATTAAGGGGAAACCCATTCCTGGCATCCAAAATATTATTGCCGTGGCTTCCGGTAAAGGGGGTGTGGGCAAGTCTACTGTAACAGCAAATTTAGCGGTGACTTTGGCCAAAATGGGCTTTAAGGTGGGATTGTTGGATACTGATATTTATGGTCCGTCCATGCCCATTATGTTCGATGTGGCGTTGGAAAAACCGTTATCGGTCAATGTGGACGGAAAGGCCAAAATGAAACCCGTTGAAAACTACGGGGTAAAGCTGTTGTCCATTGGATTCTTTACCCAACCGAACCAAGCGGTGATTTGGAGAGGGCCCATGGCCTCAAAAGCACTGAACCAAATGATTTTTGATGCCCATTGGGGAGAGCTGGATTTCCTTTTGTTGGATTTGCCACCAGGAACAGGGGATATTCACTTGAGCATTATGCAATCCTTGCCTGTTACAGGAGCCGTTGTAGTGAGTACACCTCAGGAAATTGCTTTGGCCGATGCCCGTAAAGGAGTTGCAATGTTCAAGCAAGAGGCTATCAATGTTCCGGTTTTGGGGATTGTGGAGAATATGGCCTACTTCACTCCCGCTGAGCTTCCTAACAACAAATATCATATCTTTGGAAAGAATGGCGCGAAAAATCTTGCAGAAGATCTGGATGTTCCGTTTTTAGGTGAAATTCCATTGGTACAGAGCATCCGTGAGGCAGGTGATGTGGGAAGACCCGCTGCTTTGCAAACAGCCACCCCGACCGAAGAGGCGTTTGAGGAACTGACCAAGAACGTGGTACAGGAACTGGTGAGAAGAAACACCGATCTACCACCTACCGAAGCAATAAAGATTACAACAATGGCAGGTTGTGCTGCCGTTAAAAAGAAATGAGCATGACATCAGAAGAGATAAAAAGCAACGTGGAAAAGGCTTTGGATGAGATTCGACCTTTTTTACAAAGTGATGGAGGAGATATTTCGTTGGTCTCTATTGATAATGACACATCCGTGAAGGTGAAGTTGGAAGGGAACTGTATTGGATGCAGTGTCAACCAAATGACCTTGAAAAGTGGGGTGGAAATGACCATTAAAAAATATGCGCCCCAGATTGAGGAGGTTGTCAATATCTCATAGTCTGACAAAAATCATAAGCCCTTCCCGATACATATCCTAAGTTGCACAGATTTTCAAATACAACACTGAATGATTAAAACCGACATATTGATCATTGGAGCGGGACCTACGGGTCTTTTTGCTGTTTTTGAAGCAGGTTTATTGCAACTTAAATGTCATTTGATCGATGCGTTACCCCAAGCAGGGGGACAATGCTCAGAAATCTATCCAAAAAAACCCATTTACGACATTCCTGGCTTTCCCGAAGTATTGGCAGGTGAACTGGTCGACAATTTAATGGAACAAATAAAACCGTTCCAACCTGGTTTTACCTTAGGTGAAAGAGCAGAGACCATCGAAAAGTTGAAGGATGATACTTTTTTGGTTACCACCAACAGAGGAACACAACACAATGCACCTGTGGTTGCCATTGCAGGTGGATTGGGCAGTTTTGAACCCAGAAAACCACTGTTGGAGAACCTGTCCAAATATGAGGACAGAGGAGTGGCCTACATGATTAAGGAACCCGAGATTTATCGAGACAAAAAAGTATTGATAGCGGGAGGTGGAGATTCCGCCCTGGATTGGTCCATCTTTTTAGCCGATGTTGCTTCTGAAGTCACCCTGGTACACCGTCGAAATGAATTTCGAGGCGCCCTGGATTCCGTCGAAAAAGTGCAACAGTTAAAAAACCAAGGTAAAATCAATTTAATTACCCCATCAGAGGTTGTTGGGCTTCATGGAGATGAAAAACTTGAAAAAGTGACCATCAGGAAGACAGATACTTCCGAAGAAATGGATTTGGAAGTGGACAATTTTATTCCCTTGTTTGGACTGTCACCCAAACTGGGTCCCATAGCCGATTGGGGCTTGGAAATCGAAAAAAATGCCATTAAGGTGGACAATACCCTGGACTATCAGACCAATATTTCGGGAATCTATGCCATTGGGGACGTGAACACCTATCCTGGAAAACTGAAATTGATTTTATGCGGATTCCATGAAGCGACTTTGATGTGCCAAAGCGCGTACCAACGTATCCATCCAGATAAAAAGTACGTAATGAAATATACCACCGTAGGAGGTGTGACTGGTTTTGATGGAACCAAAAAAGAGGCTCCAAAAGCTGTAGTAAAGACAATCGATTAAAATATTGGGGTTGGGTCATGCTGAGCCTGTCGAAGCATATCGAACCCGTTTAGGTATGAGCGATATTAAAATTAAAATAACCGACCGCGAAGGCGTACTCCACGAAGTGGACGCCCCTACCGATATGAACATGAATCTTATGGAAGTGGTACGCTCCTATGAGTTGGCCCCTGAAGGTACTATTGGGATTTGCGGAGGTATGGCCATGTGCGCTTCTTGCCAATGCTATGTAAAGTCCGATCATTCCCTTCCTGAAAAATCGGATGATGAAGAAGCGATGCTCGCTGAGGCCTTTTACGTGGAAGACAACAGTAGACTGGGATGCCAAATCCATATGACAGAGGATTTGGACGGACTTGAAGTGGAGTTGGCCCCTGAAGAAGCTTAGATTCTGGCTTGATAGGTAAACAGATTGAAATACCTTCCTTCGGAAGCAATCAATTCATCATGGGTGCCCTGTTCGGCAATCCTCCCGTTTTCAATCACCAATATTTGATCTGCTTTTCGAATAGTGCTCAAACGGTGGGCGATGACGAAAGTGGTCCTCCCCTTGGTCAATTCTGCCAAACTTTTTTGAATCAATGCCTCGGATTCAGTATCCAGACTTGAGGTAGCCTCATCCAATATGAGGATCCTAGGGTCTGCCAGGACTGCTCGTGCAATGGCGATACGTTGTCGTTGCCCTCCAGAAAGTTTAACCCCACGTTCCCCGATCAAGGTATCCAAACCATCATCAAACCTATCCGTGAACTCATCCACGTAGGCAGCTTTTACGGCCTTTTGTAATTGTTCTTCCGAAGCATTGGGTCGTGGGAACAGAATGTTTTCCCGAATGGTGCCTTCAAACAGAAAATCATCTTGTAACACCACTCCCAAATGTTGTCTGAAACTATTCAAATCTACTTTGGATAAGTCCCTCCCGTCGATGGTTATGGTTCCCGAATCCGGGGTCAAGAAACTTGCTGCAAGCCCCGCAATGGTTGATTTTCCTGATCCCGAACTACCTACAAGCGCTATCACCTGTCCCGATTTTACTTTAAAACTGATGTTGTGAAGTACCTCCTTATCCTCTTCATAAGCGAAGGAAACATTGGTAAACATCATGTCCCCATGAATGGATTCCAGCAAAGTGGTGCGCTCCGTGGCATTCGCCTCAGGAGACATGTTCATCAACTCTTCCGTGCGATCCAATCCGGCCAGAGCTTCGGTCAATTGACTTCCGATATTGCTCATTTGCACAATCGGGGCGATCATTAAACCAAGTAGCACCGTAAACTCCACAAATTCCCCTACAGTAAGGTCACCCCCTATGATCATATAGCCCCCAAAACCCATGACACTGGTGGTGGCCACTCCCAATAAAAAAGTAGAGGAACTGGTCATGAAAGCGGTCGTGGTCAAGCTTTTTTTTACATTTTGATAGAGTCGATCTACCCCGACCTCAAACACTTCCTGTTCTTGGGGTTCGGCATTAAAACCTTTGATGACCCGGATACCACCTAGTGTTTCGGTCAACCTTCCTTTTACCTCTGCGTTGATTTTCCCCCGATCTCTAAAAATGGGGCGTATAATTTTGAATGCCTTTAAGGCAATTACCGCAAAGATAATCAATGGGATGAAGGTGAAGAGGGTCATAAAAACGCTGATGTCCAGTAACAAGATCAGGGAGACCACAGCTGTGATAACTCCTCCAACCAATTGCACCAATCCCGTTCCCACAAGGTTTCGAACCCCCTCAACATCGGACATGATTCGGGATACCAGGGCTCCTGATTTAGTATTATCAAAAAAATGGATGGGCAGCGAAAGTACTTTTTTTTGCACCTGAGCCCGCAATTCTGAAATCAAGTATTGCGCCTGAACACTCAATATTCGGGTCAATAGAAAAGAAGTGACTGCTTGTACAAAAATGGCAAGCATTACTCCGCCAACCAAGTACTTCAACATATCGATATCCTTGTTGACGATAACATCATCAATAAGATATTTTGAGGCAATGGGAGCCACAAAACTCGCTGCTTTGCTAATGGCGATAAGAAGTAGCCCAATGATCACCAGCTTTCTTTTGGGCCAAATGATGGTTTTAAAAGCGGTTAAAATGCTTACTTTTTTTTCTGACATAGAATTTTCAAAAGAACCTGCAAGTTACTATGTAAATGCTTAGGATATGAATCCAGATACTGAAAGAATCAATTTGCGGGAGCCAACAATTGAACTTGTAGTATATTTAATGAGCTTGGTTTCGATAAATATGAAAAAAAGGATTCTTATTTTATTGGCGTCGATTTCTTTCCTGGCCCACGGACAGCAGGATTACTTGCAATTAAGGCAAATTGTTACGGACAGCGCCAAGATTTTCACTGCACCCCAGTTGGAAAGCCTTAAGACCAAACTCACCCATTTTGAAACGGAAACTACCAACCAATTGGTGGTGCTCACAATCACCGAGTTGGGAAACACGACCATCGAGGAATACGCCAATGGAACATTCCAAAAGAACAAGTTGGGACAAAAAGGTAAGGACAATGGAATTCTGATTGTTTTTGCCAAGAATGATCGTAAAGTCCGAATAGAAGTGGGGTACGGGCTTGAACCTTATATTACCGATGCGGTCGCTTCACGTATCATTCATAATACCATGATTCCCAATTTTAAGGAAGAGCAAAATTTTGTGGGAATTGATCTGGCCGTTGATCAAATCATACTTTTTCTGAACGACCCTGAAGCTTTGGAGGAATTCAAGCAAGAAATTGAGTCAGAAGGGGAAATGGGCTTGGGCATCAAGATTTTTGTACTGTTGTTTCTGTCCATTTTTGTTGCGGCCGGTGGATTTCTCTTTTACAAGACCTATCGAAACCTTATCGAAGTTTTTAGAGGGATGCTCATTGGCAAATTAGGGGTAGTGCAAGGGCTTTTGATGACCATTTTTGTGACAATTCCCATTTTTATGTCCCTAGTTTTTGTGTTGATGCCGTTGTTTTTTGCCACTATATTCCTCGATTTAGGGATTGATCTTGACAATTTCGAAGATTTGTTTGATAACGTTTCATGGATTTATTACCTGTTGGGTGGTTTCTTTCTACTTACCATAATGTTAGCGGTGGTAAAGATTTTGATCAAAGGGAAGGAAGATTACAAAGTGTCATTTTTCAAAAGTGATAAAACCTATATGAGCCAAACGTTTTCCTCCTCGGGAACCCATTCCTTTGGCTCAGGGTCGAGCTCTTCGGGAAGCAGTTCCAGTAGTTTTTCAGGAGGAGGTGGAAGTTCAGGTGGCGGCGGAGCCAGTGGGAGTTGGTAACACACTTCGATATCGATCGAGACATTGGTAATTCCGAAGGAATTGCAGTATTTTCACCTAGCTAATTCAATAAATTTCCGATGAGAGCAGCATTTTTGATTTCCCTATGTTTTTTGATTTCCTGCGGGCAAAAGCCCACCACCGAAGTAGAAAAATGGCAAGCCCAGGCTGAGAACGTGACCATTATTCGGGACGATTTCGGAGTACCGCATATTTATGGAAAAACCGATGCCGATGCCGTATTTGGATTGTTGTATGCGCAGTGTGAGGATGATTTCAATCGGGTGGAACAGAATTATATCTGGGCCACGGGACGATTGGCCGAAGTGGAGGGGGAAGATGCGTTGTACAGTGATTTGCGCGCCCGTCTTTTTATGACAGAGGAAGAGGCCAAGGCCAATTATGAGAAAAGCCCAGCGTGGTTAAAACAATTATGCGATGCCTTTGCAGATGGCATCAATTACTATTTACACACTCATCCTGAGGTAAAACCTCGACTTTTGACTCGATTTGAACCCTGGATGCCCATGTATTTTAGTGAGGGATCTATTGGTGGGGACATCGAACGGATTTCCATTGAAAAGATCAAGGCTTTTTATGAAAGTGGAATGGAGCTTCCCAAAATGGAGAAATTAAAGCTCAAAAAGGAAAAGGAAATGGCCGAACCTCAAGGTTCCAATGGGATTGCCATTTTGGGAGAATTGACCGAATCGGGCAATGCCATGCTGTTGATCAATCCACATACCTCATTCTATTTTAGAGGGGAGGTGCATGTGGTCAGCGAGGAAGGATTGAATGCTTATGGTGCGGTGACTTGGGGCCAGTTTTTTGTCTATCAGGGATTCAATAAAAAGACAGGATGGATGCATACATCGACCTATACGGATGTGATGGACGAGTATATGGAGACCGTTGTGCAAAACGACGGGAATTTGTTTTACCAATATGGAGAAGAATTGCGTCCAGTGGAAGCTTCGGAGGTCACATTAAAATATAAGGAAGGAAATTCCATTAAAACCAAAACCTTTCCAATGTACCATACACACCATGGGCCCATTACACATGCTGTGGATGGCCAATGGGCCGCATCAGCCATGATGTGGGAACCTGTGAAGGCTTTGGAGCAATCCTATATTCGATCCAAACAGGACAACTATAAAGGATTCCTTGAAATGATGGACATCCGCACCAATTCTTCCAACAATACGGTGTATGCAGATGCTGAGGGGAACATTGCCTATTTTCACGGGAACTTCATTCCGAAAAGGGATACAATTTACGATTTCACAAAACCTGTAGATGGCAGTAATCCCAAAACAGATTGGCAGGGCCTGCATACGGTCGATGAAAACATCTTGATTCTGAATCCGGATAATGGCTGGATACAAAACTGTAACTCCACTCCCTATACGGCTGCGTTGGAAAACAGTCCAAAAAGGGAAGATTATCCCAAATACATGTCGCGCGACCAAGAAAACTTTAGGGGAGTACATGCGATAGGCTTATTGACGGGAAAAAGCGGTTATACCCTGGACGGTTTGATCGAGTTGGCCCATGACCCCTATTTGCCGGCATTTGAAGCTTTGATTCCGGGCTTGGTCAGGGCTTATGATAAGAATCCCAGTTCCAAGCTTAAAGAACCGATTGAGATATTGCGAACATGGGATTTTAAAACCTCGACGGAATCCGTGGCCATGACCCTGGCCCATTATTACGGGACTATCTGTTACCAAAAGGCGCAACGACCTGAAGGTATGTATGCCATGCAATTGGTGGAATATTGGGGGGATGCATCTCCAGATTCGGAAAAATTACAACTATTTGAAGAAGTTGTTGAAACGCTTGAGGCGGATTTTGGTACTTGGCAGATGCCCTGGGGTGAGGTAAATCGCTACCAGCGCCTCAATGGGGATATCCGTCAAGCTTTTGATGATGCCAAACCTAGTATTTCCATTGGATTAGCCAGCGGAAGATGGGGAGCCTTAGCTGCGTATGGAGCACGATATCATAACAACACCAAAAAGATTTACGGTACACGTGGGAACAGCTTTGTGGGCGTTGTGGAATTTGGTGAAAAGGTAAAGGCCAAGACAATATTGGCCGGGGGTCAAAGTGGTGACCCAGAATCACCACACTTTGATGATCAGGCACAGCGATATGCCGATATGCAATTTAAAGATGTCGCGTATTATAAGGAAGATGTGCTAAAAAGAGCGATAAAAACTTACAAGCCAGGGGAATGATCATTCCTCTTCTTTGATTACTATCAAGCTGGCTTTGGAACCGGTGGAAAGATTCCAGCGATTGTTGTGGATAACTTGGCCCTTATCGTCAGCAATAACTACTTGAGCCGTATTCGGACCGGATGATCCCTGATTCAAAGCTTCGAAATCCAACCGGTTGAAACCTTGGATCAAATCAATATTAATGCCCTTAAAAGAGCCTGTAAGCAAGATGTTATGTTCCACAACCTCGCCATTAAGGTATATTTTTACCCGATCTCCATCGACATATTCATGATCGCGACATACGATACCCACAAATTTGGCCGATGTCTTCACATCACCTAAATACTGGTCGCCGTAATGCTCTTTGGAACCCTTTTTTTCTTTTTCTCCGACTTTAGGGTCGATGACCAAATCGTGACCTGCTTGTAACAATTCGCGATCTGGAAGCATTTTTACGCCGGGCTCGTTGTTTTTTGGAACCAGATTTTCGTCAATTACAGAGGGTATACGCAGGGAAGTACCTTGATTGCTGGGCTTTATATCCAAGTTGTTGCGATCACCGATCTTCAAAGGTTTGGTAGTAGGAATATCACCCTGGGCCCATGTCAGACTGGAGCTCAAAACAAAGCAGAAAAGCAGAAGAACCAGTTTTTTCATAGCAACTTGGTCGATTTGTTATTCTAAAGTTAACAAATACCTTGCCATCCACCTGATAAAGAGACGTTAAATCGATAATCGGAGCCTACTCTTTTTAATTTTAACTTGTTGGGGCAGGGGACTGATATTCATACTCTAATACCATCTATGGATCAATTTTCGATATAATCGGCCAACTTTTCGGGTCCTTCAAGTAATATTCGCACTATCTGCAAAGTACCATCCGGCTTGGTGGCAATTTGCCATTTGATTAAGGAAATCTTGCCATTTTCAATCTCAATTCCTGTAATACTTCTTGGGTGTACACAGCTACCATCGTTAAAAAAAGGGATTTGCCCCGGTTCGGGAAATCGGGGTCGATGGGTGTGTCCGGCAATGGTTATTCGCAAATCGTTCCTTAGAATCCAACGTTTGATCCTTTTTTCGATTCTGATGAGTTCCTTATAATTTTTGGCAGGACTTGTTGGATCTGCTATGCCCACAACTTGAAGTGGCTTCCAGAGAATCCGTACCAAGAACCGCCCTATGCGCCAGCATACATAGTTCCACCAGTCTGCTTGGTGACCATGGGTGCAGAAAAGCTCCTGTTTTGTCTCATTGTGTTTTAAGATTAAAGCTTCATGGTAGCTTATCCCCTGGAAGAGTTCTTTGTCGGAATCATCAATGGGCTCAAAATAACTCGATAAGTGCTTGTCCACATAAGAGGAATCCCGGTAGACCATATCGTGGTTGCCCCAGACCATGTGCAGCCGGTTTTCCAAATGAAATTGACGCAATAACTGGTACACGTTCTTATGAGCTTCGAATATCGACTCGAAGCTTAAATTTTCCCAAAGTTCGTCCCCATCACCAAGCTCGCAATATTGGAAGCCCTCTCGATAATAATGGTTCAGCGCATGGAAATAGATATTCCGGTTGTTGGCAAAGTCGTCAGCAAAACTATTGTCCCCGCGATGGCAATCACTGAAGAAAATGAACTTCGATTGGTCATCAAAAGGAATGATTTTGGCTTTTTTATAGGCCCGATCCAGGCGCTTGGTCGATGACATGCAACAAATTTTCTTAAATATCCTAAAAATGATGGCAAATCCATAAAGATTCCCTTAACAACTGCGCATTTTTACTTTTTGTAACTTTACAGGCTGAACCTCGACTAATAAACGTATGGACCAGAATCCACAGGCAGAAAGTCCGATGCTGCAGTTCATGAGCTTTAACAAGCTTTTAGAACATTATGATGAGCAGTTGAAAAGCAAGGACAAACATTTGGCGGAAAGAGCCAAATATGTGCTCGACGCCCAAGCTCCATATTCCGAACTTCGTGAAGGTTTCAATGATTTGTCGTTATTGGAGAAACATAAGGATGTCATCAGTATTATTCTGGCGGACACTTTTTCTTCCGTGCTTACCAAAAATGAGATTAAGACTGCTTCTACTCCATTCGAGAATTTGGTCTTCAACTCTTCCGAACGT
>JANQRD010000233.1 GCA_028284725.1 Allomuricauda sp.
CCGTTACGCTCCATGTAGATGTAGGGAGACATGTTTGGGTTCCACTTTCGGGTCAGGTGTCCAAAATGCACACCTGCTTCCAATAAGTCTTTGACTTCAATTTTACTTGCCATTTTTGTACTTAGTTTACGTTCCGTTGTAGTAGCAATGTATTGGTGGTCGCAATGGTTGCTCGCCCAACCCATTTAGATGCTAAACTAAATTCCAAAAAGTCGATTTTTTTCCTTTTGGAACAACGACAACTTGGTTAAAAATTTAACCCTGAAATTACTCCAGGGCTTTCAATGAACTTTATATAATAAGGTGCATTGCTGCACCGAAAAAACATTAACGTTTAGAGAACTGGAATTTCTTACGGGCTTTCTTCTGACCGAATTTCTTTCTTTCCACCATTCTTGGATCCCTTGTCAATAGACCTTCGGGCTTCAGAACGGCTCTGTTCTCCTCATTGATTTCGCACATTGCCCTTGACAATGCCAAGCGAACGGCCTCGGCCTGTCCTGTGATTCCACCACCGTATACGTTTACTTTTACATCGTACGTATCTTCGGTATTGGTCAACGCGAAAGGCTGCTTTACTTTATATTGTAGGGGAGCTGTGGTGAAATAGTCCTTCAGATCCCTTTTATTAATGGTGATGTTCCCTTTTCCTTCGGAAACATATACTCTGGCTACAGCTGTTTTTCTTCTACCAATCTTATGAACCACTTCCATTATTTGTAGTCGTTTAAGTTTATTGCTTTTGGTTTTTGCGCCTCATGTCCATGCTCAGTTCCAGCATACACTTTTAAATTTCTGAACAAATCTGCTCCAAGTCTGTTTTTGGGAAGCATTCCTTTAACCGACTTTTCAATGATTCGCTCAGGGTGCTTTTCCAACAATTGCTTTGCTGAAGTGGAACGTTGCCCTCCAGGGTAACCTGTATATCTCAAATACTCTTTATCATCCCATTTGTTACCAGATAGGTTGATTTTTTCAGCATTGATCACAATTACATTATCTCCACAATCCACATGGGGCGTGAAATTGGGTTTGTGTTTTCCTCTAAGCAATTTAGCTACTTTCGATGCCAATCTTCCCAACGTTTGTCCTTCAGCATCAACCAATAACCATTGCTTGTCAACGGTAGATTTATTGGCAGAAATAGTCTTGTAACTTAATGTATCCACTTCTAGAATATTATTGATTTAAAAATCTATCCCGATAAACGGGCTGCAAATGTACAATTATTAGATTGAATTACAAATGGTTGATTGGGAATATTTTTTACTTTTTCCACTGCATCGAAATCAAGGCAAAACCAGCAGGGATAATTGATTATGGTTTCTGTTAAAAAAAACATAAAATTTTGCCGTAGTGTAACTGATTCACCTTTTGCTGGTCTTTACTTTAGCTAATCAAATCAAAAACGAACAAAGTGAGAAATCCAACCATTCTCCTAACACTTTTGTTACTATCCTTTTATGTAAGCGCCCAGGATTCAACTGAGGTTGTTCCAAAGAAAATTTACGTCACAAAACCGATAAATGGAGATGAACCTCCGGTAGTGGACGGACTTTTGAATGATGGAGTTTGGGGTTTGGTTGAATGGGCTGGGGATTATGTGGAGTTTCAACCCGATGAGAACACGCCGCCGTCCAATCAAACTCGATTTAAAATCGTCTACGATGAAAAAAACCTTTATATAGGAGTACGTTGCTTTGATCCCGAACCGGATAAGATTGTGAGACGGTTATCCCGTAGGGATGGATTCGATGGCGACTGGGTGGAATTCAATATTGATAGCTACCATGACAAACGCACCGCTTTCTCATTTACGGTTACCGCTGCCGGAGTAAAGGGAGACGAGTTTATCTCCAATAATGGGAACAATTGGGATGGCAGTTGGAATCCGATATGGTATACCAAGACAAATGTTGATGAGGAGGGATGGACTGCAGAGTTGCGCATACCCTTAAGTCAGTTGAAATTTGGGGATGAAGAAAACCAGGTATGGGGGTTGCAATCCACGCGAAGGTTTTTTAGGGCGGAGGAGCGTTCATTGTGGCAAAGAAAACCCATAGATCAGCCCGGATGGGTCAGCGAAT
>JANQRD010000237.1 GCA_028284725.1 Allomuricauda sp.
GAATGGAGATGAAAACAATGGCCATGGACGCGGCTGAAGCTGAACCTTTGGATTTAGATTTTGAAAAAATCAAAGTGGAAACCTCCGTGAACGTAAAGTTTAAAATTTTGGAGTGACCTAATCTAGCACGGAGAGGCCGGCCTCCAACATGTCCTTGAGCTTTTTTGGATCAGAATCCACCTTGGCCACAACACGGAGCCCGTTGTAAAGCGTAAAAAGCATTCGACCAATGTTTTTTGCATCTTTTAAATTATCGATTTCGCCACTGTCGATTCCGCTTTGGATATAGTTGATGAAAAGCTGCTCGGCCATTTCTTTGTTTTGAATTAGGACCGAATGAATTGAAGTATCTCCTGGTATCATCTCCGTGGTGGTATTTACCACAAAACAGCCTTTGCGCGCAGTGTCGTTCAAAGCCTCTTCAATAGCCTTATCAAATAGCTTTTCAAATCCCTTTTTCACCAATCTTTCATTTTCAAAAAGTGTTTTTATAAAGTGGCTATTGGTATTTCGGTAATGGGCAAAAGCCGAATTGAACAGTTCTTCCTTTCCCCCGAATGTATCGTACAGACTTGCCCGGTTGATTCCCAAATGTGAAACCAAATCCTGTATTGAAGTGGCATGGAACCCCTTCTTCCAAAAGAGTTCCATGGCCTTGTTCAATACTTCTTTTTCATCGAATTGTTTTGTTCTGGGCATATGTTGGAATAATTGTTCCGAATTTACTCAAAAAAAATTTACACCTGTGCAAAACCTCCATCAACAGGAATCTCGGCACCAGTAATGTAACTACTATCGGAAGATGCCAAAAACAGTGCAGTGGCTGCAATTTCTTCAGAATTTCCAAATCTTCCCAAACTTACCATGGATGGAAACGCGGATGCCATCTGATCAATGTTTTCCTGGGGCACATTATGCTTTCCATAAATTGGGGTGTCGATCGGTCCAGGAGCAATGGCATTCACCCGAATTCCTTTTGGACCCAATTCCGCTGCTAAAGTACGGGTCAATGATCGCAGTGCTGCTTTGCTGGATGAGTATGCTGCCATTCCCGCAAAACCTTTAATATTTACAACAGAAGTATTAAAGATTACGCTAGCTCCTTCATTAAAATGCTCACTTGCTGCCTGAACCGTGAAAAGTGGCCCTCGTACGTTGATGTTATGTACCTCATCAAAAATTTCTTCAGTAAGCTGGTCAATGGTTTCTATTCGAAAGATCCCTGCATTGAGAAACAACACATCTATTTTCCCAAAAATGTCCACTGTTTTCCTGATCAATTCCTTACTGTCTTGAGTACTTGAAGCCTCTGCCTTCACCAAAAGGTAATCCCCTGTGAGTTGATTGTTAAGCGCATCCAATTTTTCTTGATTTCTTCCGGTCAGAACAACTTTTGCCCCTTCTTCCAAGAATTTTTTTGCGGTTTCAAGACCCATTCCACTGGTGGCCCCTGTTACAATGACGACTTTGTTTTCTAGCTTTTTCATGATTTTATGTTTTGATTAAAATTTTATTTTGGAATAATCATTCCAATACAAACATAATTATTTTTGAACGTTCGTTCCAAATAGAGGTCTAACTTTAACATTTCCTTAGCAAGCTTTTGGAAAAAAACACGATCTTGTAAAGGCCTAAATCAGAAAAAAATGTTGGATAAGGTATGTTTGGAGTGTGGCGATGCACTTGCGGGACGGATTGACAAAAAATACTGTTCCGACCACTGCAGAAATGCCTACAACAACCGCTTGAATAAGGACAGCAAAAACTTGGTGCGAAACATCAACAACCGGCTCCGGAAGAATTACCGCATTTTAAACAGCTTTCCCCTCAAAGATGGAAAGACGACCACTACCAAAATGAGATTAGTGGACAAAGGCTTTGATTTTGAGTATATTACCAACCTCTATACTACAAAAAAAGGAAGTACCTACTACTTCCTTTATGATTTGGGTTATCTACCTTTAGATAACGATCGTTATATGATTGTAAAACGAGAATAAAACTGTAACGAATCACTTCCAGTTTTGGGCACTCAACTTTAGTGCCGCAATAACTATATCTTTTCGACTTATTTGTCCTACCAGAATATCGTTCTTCATTACCGGTAGCCTTCTTCTGTTGTGCTTGTCGAATACTCCAGCTGCATCAAAAATGCTCATATCGTGTGGTATGGTCTGTACATTTTTGGTCATGTAGCGCTCAACACTTTTATCCAGAATAGGTTGATTAAAGTACCGACTTTCTGAAATTTGCTTCATGCAATCGGCTTCGGAAATAATTCCCACTAAAAAACCATTCTTATCCATTACCGGCCCCCCCGAGATATGGTGTTTGGCAAACGCCTCCATCACCTCCAAAATTGACTGCTCTGGTGTAAAAGTGACCAATTTCTTAGTCATATAGTCTTCCACAAGTATAGGGGCCTTATATTCCTTTTTGGAAGAATCTTTAGCTCGAGCACCTTGAAAACTCTTGATTGCCATAGGGTTGTTGTTAAAGGTTGAATATTAAATATAAGGATTTTTAACGAATTATTTAAATTTTAGCCCCGAAACCTGAGGACCTTTCATAATTTCCTATTTTTATATGCCAACTTAATCAAACTATGAAATTTTCTAAATCCCTCGCATTTATCCTCCTGCTTTTTGCTGTTTTTTGGAGTTGCAAGTCCCTCATGCCATCCTACAGAAGTGATTCGGACAAAGCTCCATCCACCTTTTCTACAGATAAAGCACTGGTTCATGTAAAAAATCTTTCCATTGAACCCCATGCGGTTGGTTTTCCGGCCCATGACAATGTTCGAGCCTATATCATTTCGGAACTTAAAAAAATGGGGTTGGAGACCACCACCCAAGAAGGATACACCGCCGGAGATTGGGCCAATTTGAGCAAGGCTTCCAACATTTTGGCAAGAATTAAAGGCTCCGGCCAGGGAAAAGCACTGCTTGTGCTATCACATTATGACAGTAGCCCACATTCATCATTTGGTGCCAGTGATGCTGGAAGTGGCGTTGCCACCATTCTGGAGGGCATACGGGCTTTTTTGGCGGAAAAAAAGACTCCAAAGAACGATATCATAATTCTCATTTCCGACGCGGAAGAACTGGGCCTTAATGGCGCCGACCTTTTTGTAAATAGACATCCCTGGGCGAAAGATGTGGGGCTTGTACTCAATTTTGAGGCACGGGGCAGCGGTGGGCCGAGTTATATGCTCATTGAGACCAATCAGGGCAACGCAAAGCTTATAGAAGGGTTTACCGAGGCAAATCCGGAATACCCTGTGGCTAATTCCCTAGCCTATAGCATCTATAAAATGCTTCCCAATGATACGGATCTAACAGTTTTTAGGGAAGATGGTGATATCCAGGGCTTCAATTTTGCCTTTATCGACGATCATTTCGATTATCACACTGCTCTCGACACTTACGAGCGATTGGATCGAAATACCTTGGCACATCAAGGTAGTTACCTGATGCCCCTGCTAAGATATTTTAGTGATGCCGATTTAAACAATCTTAAAAGTATGGAGGATTACATCTACTTCAACCTACCCTTTTTTCGATTGGTTTCATATCCGTTTGGGTGGATTTGGCCCATGTTCGGAATAGCTGTGGTGGCCTTTTTGCTTTTGCTGATTTCTGGGTTTAAAAAGAACAAGTTAAACCTTAAAGACATTCTCAAAGGGTTTGTACCCTTATTGCTAACGTTGGTTGTAAATGGGCTTTTTGGATACTTCGCCTGGACAGCGATAAAATGGTGGTATCCAGGATTTAACGATATGCTTCATGGTTTTACATACAATGGCCATTCCTACATAGCTGTTTATGCCCTGCTATCTCTTGGGATATGCCTTTGGATATACCATAAATTTCGCAAGATATCCATCCCGAATATTTTAGTCGCCCCCATTTTTATTTGGTTGCTTATTTGTTGTTTGGCTTCCTTGTATCTGAAGGGAGCTAGTTTCTTTATCGTTCCCCTATTTGCAATGCTAGTGGCATTTTTGGTCACCATTAACCAAGAGGAACCTAACCCATTTTTACTGGTCTTTTTGGCACTCCCTGCTGTTTTCATTTACGCTCCCTTTATTAAAATGTTTCCAGTTGGATTGGGCCTAAAAATGATGATTGCAACTACCATGTTTACCACGCTCCTTTTCTTTTTGGTACTCCCGTACCTGGGTCAACTCAAGAACAAACATCGCCTTTCCTATCTGGTTTTTTTCTTGTTTGCTTCGTTCAGTATATATGCACACATCAATTCAAATTTCAATGAAAAACGTCCAAAACCCAGCAGTCTTTTGTATACCTATGATGTAGATAAAGACGAAGCCATTTGGGCCACCTATGATAGCGAACTGATTGATTGGAACAATCAATTCTTGGGAAGTGAAAAACGAGTGCCCCAACCTATGGAATACAAAACCCTTTACAGTAAATATCGAACGCAGTTCACCTATGTTTCGGATGCTCCAAAAAAGGAAATAGCAGCTCCTTGGATCGATACGGTTAAAGATACCATAGTAGGCAATGAACGCCTGCTTGAAATATGTGTTACTCCAAAACGGGATGTGACCCGACTGGACATTTATACCAATCCCTTACGTTTGAATGCGGTTAAGGTAAACAGCATCCCATTGACAGATGAGTTTTTGGAAAGACGTAAAACAAGATTGATTACCCACTACATAAGCGACAACGACTACACAGAACTGGAGTTGAGTTTCCCAAAAGATTCGATTTTGGAGCTCACTTTTTACGAATCTTCAAACGATTTATTGTCCAATAATGAGTTTACGGTTCCCCAACGTCCTGCTACCAGTATTCCCATGCCCTTTGTGCTCAACGATGCCATTATGCTCACCAAAACCCTAAGGTTTGACTGAAAAAATAGGTGTATTGGGATGTGGTTGGCTTGGACTCCCCTTAGCCAAGCACCTCATAGATCATTCCTACATCGTACATGGTACCACCACTTCCGTTTCTAAAATTGAGACGCTACGTGGTGAAGGCATCCATCCGCATAAAATCATATTGAATGAATCGGTAATTGAAGGTGACATTCAAAAGTTTTTAAATCAAATCGAGGTACTGATCATTGACGTCCCTCCAAAATTGCGGGGCAAAAACAAGGAAAGTTTCATTGCAAAGATGGAGTTGTTGCATGCTGAACTTAAGAAAAGTCAGGTTTCCAAAATCATATTTATCAGCAGTACCGCGGTTTACGGCAATGCAAAAGGAACGGTCACCGAAGCCACAATTCCAGAACCGGTAACGGAATCTGGGAAGCAGCTTTTGGCCAGTGAAACGCTTTTTCAAAACGACCCGCAATTTAAAACGACCATCATTCGGTTTGGAGGTTTGATTGGGCCGAACAGGCATCCCGTGACCATGTTGTCGAGAAGAGAAAATCTTACCAACGGAAACGATCCGGTGAACCTTATCCATTTGGACGACTGCATCCATATGATCCGTACTATTTTGAAAAACCAGTATTGTGGGGAGATTTTTAATGGGGTGTATCCTTTACATCCCACCAAAAAGGACTATTATGCCCAGGAAGCCAAGAAAAGAGGCATTCCTGCACCCGATTATTCGAAAAGCGCCCCCTCATTGCTGAACAAAATCATTGAAAGTAGGAACTTTCTTGATAAACCGCATCAACTACATACCTCAATCCTGTCTTAGTTGACCATTGAAAAGGATGGTTTCACAACAATTAAGATAATTTTAAGTTAATTAATCTTTTGATTTCTAATTAGTTGCATTTTCCAGCGTTACCTTTGTAATAGATTAAGTTTAAATGTCATGGGAAATTCAAGATTAACAACAAGAATCTTGATGGAGATGGAGAATTTGATTACAAAAAGTAGTACAGGCAAAAACATAACCTCAAGATTTCAAGACTTGCATAAATCTATTCTAAGAAAGCACTACAACGCTGCTGATGTGGAAATAGATTATCATAAACATCGAATTAAAATGGATGTGGTTCTGAACGATGAGAAGTACGATCCAAAGACCATCAACATGGTGATTCCCACCATGCCGGTAAACCTTTTTTACAAAGATTTATGTTGTTTTCTAAAATCGTGCCTGCAAAAAGACGTGAAAAGCCTTGCCTTTTATGCTTCTTTGCTAAGACAACATACGGGTCGAGACATAACCTTGATGGCCCTATAAATTATACATAACTTAAAGAAAAGGTGCCTACAAGGCACCTTTTTTATTTTTCATAGGGTATTCTTTAACAGCATAATACCAATAATTTTTTTAGTTTTGGCGCACTAAAATCAAGATAGATGAAAAAGATTACGCTGTTGTTGCTACTTTTTGTTGGATTCAATGGAATTTCACAAAGCAAGACCGAATTGACAGCACACTACAAAGCCTTTTACAACGAAATGAGAATGCAAGGAGATGTTAACGGTATCATCAACGCATTGACACATCTCAACGTATTGGAACCCTCTAAAGCGCGCAAAGACACATTGGCCTTTGTATACATGAACAGCAATCAGCATTTACAGGCCTTGAACACCATCGGTGTAGAGAAGAAAAATGATGATTCGGACTTGGCCGTTCAGGTAAAGGCGGTTTCCCTAAAGGCATTGAACCAGCCGAAAAGAGCGTTGGAACATTTTGAGGTTTTATTTACAAGAACCCCTTCTGCGTATTTGGCCTACGAACTGGCAGATCTTAAAATACAGGTCGGTGACAATACTGGCGCTTCAGCCAATATCGAGTATGGCATTACAAATTCCCAGGATGATATGAAGTATGCCTTCTATGAAAGACAGCAACCTTATGAAGTCCCCTTAAAAGCAGCTTTTTATCACTTAAAAGGTCTTGTACAATACAACACTGATAAAAATAACATCGACGCTGCTATTGCCACTATTGATGAAGCCTTAAAAATTGAGCCTAATTTTAATCTGGCCAGTTTAAGCAAACAGGCATTGCAGTCAAGAAAGGAAAAGCCGGAAGGCGAAGAGTAAGTTTATTCTCCTTTTTTAAGCTCGATGAGCAATAAGCTGTCCTTTTCCTTTTTGAGCTGAATCAACTCAGTAACATTTTCATTGGGCACAGCAATTGAAAGTACATAATGGGCAATTTTCCATTGCCCATTTTCTTTTTTTAGTACCCCTGAACCCCGGCAAAGTTTCATTTGGGTATCCAGAAGTTCATCAAACCAGGCAAAATCTTCGGATTCATTGATATAAATATTCCGTTCCACTGCGGTAAAACTCCATGCTTTGCCCCTATCAAAATAAGGTTTGGAAAAGGCCTTGAATGCTTCATTCTGCCAATTTTCCGTAGCATCCGTACCGATGAATACGCCATCATTGGTCATTTTATCAAAATATGCATCGAAATCTGCATTGGCCGCAGACAGATGCCATTCATCCAATAAAGTATCTATCTCCTGCTCCGTAGTGACCTGTGACCTTATGGTCATTACAAAACAGAACAGTGCACCAAGAAGGTAAAGGGATTTAGTTTTCATCGAGAATCAATTTTGTATCCAGTTGACTATTTACCACAACATTTAACTGATTTCGAAACGTATTGTATGCCTCGAGCATTTCCACAGTCGGGTCAGTGGTATCTTGATTGTTCAAAATGCTTGCCTTTACTTTCAACAAATATGTTTTAAGTACCCGTTGCCTACTTTTCACCTGGAAATCATCAAAAAGTTTAGGGTAGGTAGACTTTGCCAACAACTTTTCCTTTTCGATAAGATCATCGATGGCCAAAATAAGATCTTCGTTGTTCCGTGCTTTGTACAGCACCTCAAAACTACTGGAGAGGTTTTTGAATGCTTCCCAATCTTCAACTATTAAAGTGGCCTCTGGATTGATCACCAATTTTTTTGGCATTTTCTGATAATTGAATGCCAATTCTTCAGCATTGGTTTGATCTGTATTGCCGTTGCTGTTCCTACAGGACACAATGTAAAGAAAAGCGATAAGAATGCATGATAATTTTCGCATAGGCGAATGTACAAATTTTAAGAAAGGCTATCTTTACCGACCGATGCAATTAACGCCAATTTAGATGCAAAAACCCATTCTGATTCTTGGTGCCTGCGGGCAAATTGGGACTGAGCTTACCATGGCACTCAGATCCAAATACAATGCTAATCTTGTGGTGGCCAGCGATATAAGGGAGGGGAGTGAGACACTGATGGATTCGGGCCCTTTTGAGTTACTGGATGCCACCAATTATGAGGCTATCGAAGATGTGGTCATGCACTACGAAATTGATGAGGTGTATTTAATGGCGGCCATGCTGAGCGCCACAGCGGAGAAATTTCCCATGCGAGCATGGAATCTCAATATGAATTCCCTGTTCAACGTACTCAACTTGGCCAAGGAACAAAAAATCAGTAAAATTTTCTGGCCCTCCAGTATTGCAGTTTTTGGGCCAAATACTCCGAAGGAAAACACGCCTCAAAGTGTAATCATGGAGCCAAGTACGGTGTATGGGATAAGCAAACAATCCGGGGAGCGCTGGTGTGAATATTATTTCAACAAATTTGGTGTAGATGTTCGAAGCGTTCGTTATCCAGGACTTATTAGTTGGAAGACCATGCCCGGCGGTGGCACAACGGACTATGCAGTGGAAATTTACCATAAGGCATTGGAAAATGGAAGCTACCAATGTTTTTTGGAGGAAGACACCAAATTGCCCATGATGTACATGGACGATGCGATCAGGGCCACCATTCAACTAATGGATAGTGATGCAGATTCCTTGACCGTAAGATCATCTTATAATCTGGGAAGCATGAGCTTTTCCCCAAAAGAAATCACCAAAAACATTCAAAATCACCTTCCGGACTTTAATGTGGAATACAACCCCGACTTCCGACAAAAAATAGCGGACTCATGGCCTAGTAGCATAGATGATTCTGCTGCCCGAAACGATTGGGGATGGGAACCGCAGTTCAATCTTGAGGAGACCACTAAGGAAATGCTGGGAAATCTGAAAGAAAACTATAATTAAAAACTATTCCTCTTCTGAGTCGTTGGCGAAGTCTTCTTCAGGCGGTTTATCCATGCCTTCTTCATTCAGGATGGTGTCATCGTCATCATCAAAGTTCGCCATAGTACGTTCCAGCTTAGTGCTAATTTTCACCAAATACTTCGTATCGTTGGTGGATACCTCAACAGCTTCAATGGCTTCCCCCTTGTGATTCTTAAAATTGATGACATCATTATCACCATAGCCATCAGGGTATTTTTCCACGAGTAGTTTCAGCACTTCCGGGGTGAGTTTCTTATAGTCGACAATTACTCTCCTGAGGTTATTCATTTAGAGTGAGCTTATCATCAAATCAATCTAAAATTAGAACAAAAACCATTTTGCCGGGAAAAAAACTTAAAAAAATTTATATCCTGTCGATATCAGATTTCCCGCCCGTTTTTTTTAGGAGTTTTATATGGTGGATTTCCACATTTTTGTCGATGGGTTTCAGCATATCGTACATATTAAGTGCCACAACGCTGGCACCATGCATAGCCTCGACCTCAACACCCGTTTTGTAGAAGGTTTTAACCGTAACCTTGACCAATATTTCCAAATCGTGGATTTCGTAATCCACACTACAAAATTCAACAGGAAGTGGATGACAGTCCGGTAATAGGTCGGCAGTCTTTTTTACCCCAAGAAATCCTGCTGCACGACTCATGGAAAACACATCTCCTTTGGGGACATTGCCTGTTTTAATGGCCTCAATGGTATCGTTGGATCCCACTTTGACCAAGGCCTGGGCAATAGCCGTTCGATACGTAGCTTGTTTTTGGGTAATGTCGACCATGTCTATGTATTCACTTTCCATTGATAGGAATCATCCTCAAAAAGCTCCTTGCCGAAAACGGGAACCTGTGCCTTAATTTCCTCCACTACAAACTGCAAAGCATCGAAAGCAACCCTTCTGTGAGGAGAAGACACAAAAACAAAAAGGCAGATTTCACCTACGTTCACTTTGCCCAGACTGTGATAAATGTGCATACAGGTAATTTTGAACCTGGAAAATGTATTTTCACGGATCTCATGGAACTTCATATTGGCCATGTCCTCATAAGCAGTGTACTCGATGGCTCCAACTGTTTTTCCTTCAATTTCATCGGCCCGAACCTGCCCTAAGAAAATGTCATGGGCTCCAATTTGAGTCTTGGATTGGTGCTTGGCTATGGAATCAGCAATAAATTCAGGAGCTATGGCACCTTGAACAAAAACATTTTTTGGTTTCTTTTCCATGGAAGGACTATTTTCTGCTAAGGTAGCCAAGAAAAGTAAATTGTCAGAAAGATTTGTAACCCGGGTAAGAACCAAACTTTTCCGGAGTCTCTTTTTTAAAAGGAGTCTGATCTTCAATGTTGTCGATTTGTAAACTTTTTTGAGGGCTTTTCTTTCACCACCTCAAATGCGGTTGAAAGCGTATAAATGTTAACCCTAAATTATGGTTAACCGAATCAAATGAACGAGAAATAATACTTTCTTTATGTTTTTAAAACATCGAAAAGTCTTATCCTTTTATTTTTGCCTAAAATAATTTCCTGTAAACTAATTTATCATGAAAAACACATTGTTTTTTGTAGCCTTATTATTAATCAATAGTTATGAGGCTTTTACACAAGACTTGGTTCAATCCGGCCCAATGGTGGGCTATTCGACCATGCGGGAAGCATTGCTTTGGGTCCAAACGACTACATCTGCCGAAGTCTATTTTGAATATTTTGACAAGGAAAACCCCAGTGAACGTTTTAAAACCGAAAAGTATACCACCCAATCCAAATATGGTTTTGTGGCAAAGTTGATAGCAGATCAGATCATGCCTGGAAAGAAATATACCTACGAACTATATGTCAATGGGGGAAAAATCCAAAGGGGCTACCCCATGGAATTTCAATCACAGACGCTTTGGCAATGGAGAACCGACCCTCCGGAAGTGAGTTTCGCCATTGGAAGTTGCAATTATGTGAACGAAGAACCTTTTGACAGACCCGGCAAATCCTATGGGAGTGATTTTGAGATATTTGAGTCCATTTATCAGAAAAGACCTGATTTTATGCTCTGGTTGGGAGACAACACCTATTTGAGGGAAGCCGATTGGAACTCACGGACAGGTGTTTTGCACCGCTATACACATACACGTTCCTTGCCACAACTTCAAGCGCTGCTGGCGTCCACACACCACTATGCTATTTGGGACGATCATGATTACGGCCCTGACAATGCGGATAGCAGTTTTTGGCTAAAGGAGACGACTTCTGAAGTATTTAAGCTTTTTTGGGGCAATCCCAATTATGATATAATCGATAAAGGAGGAATAACAGGTTCTTTCCAATGGGCAGATTTGCAGTTTTTCTTGTTGGATAACCGCTACTTCAGAACATCCAATAAAAATTTCACTGGCAAACGTGAAATATTGGGCAAAACACAAATTGATTGGCTTATCAATGCCTTGGCATCTAGCAATGCTCCATTTAAGTTTGTTGCCATTGGAGGACAGGTACTTAGCACAGAAGCCGATTATGAAAATTACGCCACCTTCCCGAAAGAAAGGCGATACTTGCTTGATAAAATTCGTGAAGCCCGGATTGAAGGCGTTATTTTTTTGGATGGGGATAGACATCATACCGTGTTGAGTCGGATGCAGGAAAGTGGGGAGGTATATCCTTTATACGATTTAACTTGCTCTTCGTTAACATCAGGAGCCAATTCCAATAAAGAAGAACTAAATACATTCAAATTAGAAGAGACCTTAGTGGGAGAAAATAACTTTGGAATCCTGAGCGTTAGTGGCCCTCGTACCGATCGTGTGCTCAGCATCAAAATTTTCGATACAAATGGAAAAGAACTCTGGAGCAAAGACATTAAAGCACAAGATTTAAAGTATAAGAAAAACAGGAATTAAATACTTGGTAAATTTTAAATCCAAAGGGCTTTAAAAATCTTAAAGTGGCTCGGAATTCAGATTAAGCCTATCGGCTTACCAAAATTTGTTGTCCAATATGGAAATCAGGGACATGCCCGCAGCAGCTCCCGAGATAAAAACATTCCACTCGCGATGTTTGACTCCAATAACATTTAGGAAAAGGAAAGCCACCCCAACAATAAAAAATACGACCAATAATTGACCAAGTTCAATTCCCAGATTAAAGCCCAATAAAGGTACCAGAATAGAAGAGTCACCCATGATAAGCGCCTTGAAGTAGTTCGAGAAGTCCATACCATGAATAAATCCAAAAAACAAAGCCATGATATAGTTTCTCCCCATTCTTGCCGGTTCTTTGATTGGATTTACCCCAATTACATTATGGAGCGCAGTAATCAAAATGGTTGCAGGAATAAGGAATTTGATGATATTGGAAGGGATGGTGAAGATATCCAAGGATACAAGGGCCAAGGTGACACTATGGCCAATGGTAAAAGCGGTGACCAAAATGAGAATATTTCTCCATTGTTGGATTTTATAGATGGCACAGAGTACAACCAAGAAAAGTATGTGATCGTATCCTGCAAGATTGGAAATATGCTCGAACCCAAGCTTTAAGTAGAACTCAAAAGGATGCATTTCAAAGTTTTAGTTGGTGAACAGGTGTTTTTTTATTGAGCATCATGCTTTTGGACTTTCCATTTACATGAACATAAACGATGTTATTCTGATCGAAGAATAGGTCAGTGAAGACAGCATTTTTTATTTCCAAAGTCGTTAAAGGAGGTGATTGCTTAAATTCAAAGTAGACCCATAAGGCGGTATTATCCCCTTCACCGCTTAGCTTCTTATGTTTGATTTTCAAATCTACCATCTTTCTATTGGCCTTTACGTAAAAAAAATTGTCTAGATAGTCCATCAATAGCCGGTTGGCATTCGCCGACTCATTTGGTTGACAAAAAGCAAGTTCTTTACTGTAGGGGTCAAAGGTTATGGCTTCATTCACGTCGGTCAAAAACAACTTTAGGTTGATGGTAAGCAACTGTTTTTTGGAAGAATATTCAATCTCACAGAGTGACAGCCGTAAAGGATGCGCAACTGCCGATGTCGATAATACCAAAGCAAAGACGGCAAACAATAATCTCAAAATCACTCTGTCTCGTTAAAGCTTATGACGCTTCCGCAGCGCTAAGCTGAGTTGCAACCGCCTGGACTTCCTTAAATACACGAATCAAATTGCCGCCCCAGATTTTTTCAATCTGTTCCTCGGTATATCCACGTCTTACGAGTTCGATAGTGATGTTCATTACCTCACTGGCATCGAAAACACCTTCAATCCCTCCTCCTCCATCAAAATCGCATCCAATTCCAACGTGATCTATTCCTGCAACTTTTACAATGTGGTCAATGTGATCGGCAACATGCTTCACTGTTGCCGGAGGTCCAGGAAATTTCTCGTCCAATGCTTGAAAGGATTTTCGAAGTTCAGCGCGCTCTTCATCAGTCATTTCACTGATTCCTTTTATGCTTGCGCGTAACTCCGCCATTGCCGAATCCCGTGCGGCATTGGGTGGGGCCTCCCGTAGGTAATCGGCCAACATGGTCAATTGGACCACTCCGCCATTTTCTGCCATCAACTTCAACATTTCATCGGTCATGTTCCGTTGGTGATTTGTCACGGAGCGGGCATTGGAGTGACTGGCTATAATTGGTGCTTTGGAAAGTTTTATCGCATCATAAAATACACTGTCGTTGCCATGGGATACATCGACCATAATACCCAATCGGTTCATCTCCCCCACCACTTTGGAACCAAATTCGCTGATACCGCCATGCTCGGCCCCGTTCTCATCCGTAGCGGAATCTGCCAAATCGTTATTGGAGGAATGCACCAAAGTGATATATCGTACCCCCTTATTGAAATATTCTTCCACGTTGGCCAAATCATTCCCGATGGGATAGCCATTTTCAATGCCAATGTAAATGGCCCGTTTTCCTTCCTTTTCCAAGGCGTAGGCATCATCAGGATTCAAGGCCAATCCAACCACGTCTGAATTCCTTTCAGTGGACGCGATTACGGAGTCTATCATTTGAAGGCATAAGGCCTTTGCACGGGTATTACCATCGTCATCACGAATGTCTTGAGCCACAAAGGCTGCGAAAAATATGGCATCTAAGTCGCCTTCCTTCATCCGCGGGTAATCGACCTTGGAACCGGTTTCCTTAGGGTCGTGTCGTTCCGCCATATCAAAGCCGGGTTCAATCATGCGCAAAGGAGTGTCCGCATGGGTGTCCAACGTAAGTATCCGCTTGTGGATATCAAGGGCGCGTTGTACCATTTCTTCCTCTGTTTCAGTTTTGGTATCCGTTGTGGCAGATTTTTCCTTACAGGCACTTACTACTAGTACAAACAAAAAAAGAGCAAGGTATTTTTGATGTGATTTTAGCATGATTTTGGTTTGACAAATGAATTGAGTTAAATATACAATAATAGTTCATTCAGGAGTTATGAAAAGTCCTCTGAAGATAGTTCCTGAACTAACTTTGCCATCATCGCCATTCCCTTTTCCAACTGCTCCTTGGCGATATATTCATCGGCCCTGTGCGCCTGTGCAATGGAACCTGGCCCGCAAATCGCAGATTGGAATCCTTCATTGGCAAACTGCCCGGCCTCTGCAGCGTACGAAACGGTATCGCATTTTGAATTCCCAGATATTTTTCGAATCAAATCGACGACATCATCATCGACTTTGGTA
This sequence comes from Allomuricauda sp., assembly GCA_028284725.1. GTDB lineage: Bacteria > Bacteroidota > Bacteroidia > Flavobacteriales > Flavobacteriaceae > Flagellimonas. The sequence goes on from JANQRD010000237.1 coordinate 14,703, forward strand.
TCCAAATGGGGTACGGGTGGATGGTTTTCAATGGTCTTTACCGAAAATCCTGGAAAAACGGATTGCAGTTCTTCTTCACGTTGTCGACAATATCCTTCAAATTCATCTACAATGGACTGAATATCATCCAAGGGAATGGTACGCAAATCCCAACAAAAATGAGCTTTATCCGCAATCACATTGGGCGCAATACCACCGCTGACCAGTCCAATATGAATTGAGGAGTGTGGCGGATGAAACCGGTCGTCCAAACGGCCATCAGCAATCAATTGGTCCATTTTCTTTTCCAACCAGAGAATCAAACGCATGGCTTCATGTATGGCACTCACTTCTTGTTTTATGCGACTGCTGTGCCCGGCCGAACCGTTGACGTAAGTTTCAAGAATGTAAATGCCCTTTTGACCCACAATGGGTTCCATTGAGGAAGGTTCCCCAATTATGGCATATTTAGGTTCCTCGCTGTAATGCGTTTTTATGGCGCGGGCCAATTCCGGCGCGGCCAAACACCCTATTTCCTCGTCATAGGAAAACGCAAAATAGATGGGGTTTTTTAAATCCGCATTTACCATCTGGGGCAATGCGGCCAAGCAACAGGCCAAGAAGCCTTTCATATCACATGAGCCCCTCCCATACAATTTTCCATCTCCCTTATCGGTAAGCTCAAAGGGATCGGTCGTCCATTCCTGTCCTTCTACGGGCACCACATCCATATGGCCTGAAAGAATAACCCCGCCATCTACAGAAGGCCCAATTCGGCAGTGCAACGAGGCCTTGTTCCCTTCTTGATTGGGCACCAAGTGTACGGTAACACCATAGGATTCTATGTGCTCTTTTATCCAATTGAGGATACTTAAATTGCTTTCACCTCCCAAAACAGGAAATGAAATAAGTTTAGCAAGAATTTCTTCAACGTTCATATGTACTAACTATAATTTGTTGCCACAGCTACGATCAAGCCTAAAAAGGCTACACAAAGTACGCTGAGCAAAACAGGAAATATAAACCGAATCCATCGGTCAATGGGCACTCGGCACATACTTAGCATGGCAATGAGCCCTCCAAGGGTCGGATTGACAAGGTTGGAAAGGCCATCACCAATCTGAAAGGCCAAAATGGTGATCTGCCTTGTGAGCCCAAGGGACTCTCCCAAAGGAAGCATGACCGGCAAGGTAGCCAATGCTTGACCACTGCCCGAGGGGATAAAAAAGTTAATCACGGATTGTGAGGCTGACATGCAAACGGCCGATGCATATAACGGTAGCCCTTGCAAAAGTGTGGAAAGTTGATGGGAAATAGTGTCGCCAATATTCCCCATTTCCATAAGTACCTTGATGGAGGTCGCAAAACCAACCATAAAGGCTCCGGGTGCAGCAAGGGCAACCGCTTTTAAAGTGGTTTCGCTCATAGTTGTGGCACTCATTCTTGATGCCAGGCCGCAAAGAAGCGCAATGATCAAAAAGACCGCCGAAAGTTCATTGATATACCAATTCAAGTTGAAAACACCATAAAGAATGATCAAAAGACCAGCCGAAAATATGCCAATGACCAGCCAATTTTTTCTGCTCAATCGATACTCTTGAATAGGTTTTGACAAGGCCAATTTTGTCATATCGAGTCCCTTACCAAGACTTTTTTCTGGATTTGAGGTAATTTTTTTGAAGTATCGCACATTGTAGTAGGCCATAATACCCAATCCCGCAAAACAGAGTACACTGCGAAGGAAAGCACCTGAAAACATAGGCAACTCTGCAATTTTATGGCCTGTCCCCACAGTGTAAGGATTGATGGGCGACAAGCCAAAACCGATGGTCATGGCTCCAACCGAAATGCCTGCGGCCAAAATCAAATCCCCGCCAAGTGCCAAGCTCAACACCGCCGCTATGGGCACCATGGCGATATTGTTTTCATAGCCTACGGCTACTCCAAGTAGGCCATAAACGAAGGTCGTAATGATGATTATGAGATTCTTGCGCTTCAGGCCTAAACGTCTAACGATGGTGCCGACCGCGTTTTCGACAGCCCTTGATTGTTCCATAAAACCAAACATGATGCCTCCGGCCAGCACAATAAAAATGATTTCCACCGCTTCTTTAAAGCCCAAGGGTATGGCCTTGAACATGTTCAAAAAACCGATTGGTGTGGAAGGAATAACCCTATACGAATTGGGTACAACGGTACTTCGTCCATCAACCAAAACCCTTTCATAAGTTCCTGCGGGAATGATATAAGTGAGCATAGTCACCAATACAATTATTCCAAATAACATGGTAATGGCGTGGGGAATGCGGTTGAAGAAGGAAGAGGCTTTAACGTTCGATTTTGTCATTTGTCAATTAAGGAGAAGAATTTTTCAGCTTAAGAATCGATTCAAAAAGAATCGCGGGCATTGATTAATTCAGGCTAAAATAGTCCCTACAAATCAAATCTGAGTAAATATTGTTAAATACCTTTTCCCTTTGGCTATATATCATACCTCGAATTTCAATTTGACCGAGATCCAAAAAATCCAATTGTATCCGTAAATCTTGTATTTTTTTGTTCAAATAATGGGATAGGATGGTGAAAGAACAATTATTTTTTTGCCATACGATATCGGTAAATTGCTTTTGCTTCATAATTTCCCTATACAATTCACCCAGGCCCCTTATTTTGGAAAATCCACGACTTGTTAAAGCATCTCTTATAATGTGATTATTTTCAGATAGAACCAAAGAGATTTCCTCAATGGAATGTTTCAATATCAAACCCTTCAAATGGTTCAGTGTTTTATGATCAAATTTCAAAGAATTGCCAAGTGAAGTGTAATAATAATTTTTATGCCTATATGAATTATCGATTATGGTCTCCAATTGGTCAGTGGGGCAAATAAAGTACAAATGTGCCTGCATTGGTTTTACATGAAGTCAAAATTGGAAGAGGAGTTCTAAAATAATACCAATAGCACCCAAAGCGTTAAAAACTAATTTTCGACTTTGGGCTTAAAACATCTTGTAATATTGGTGTTCAAATAGTTAAGCACACTATAGAGAGCTGACATCAATTACTTCAAAGTTTTTAGCAACGAAGTAATCGTCCAATCCATAGTCCGTATTAATAATGATCCCGCCCAAAAGGGTCACTTTATCAACATGGTATTCACCCTTGCACGACTTTATATGCTCATGGATCTTTTTATCAATTATTTTGTATGTCGCTTCGGTAATCGCCTTTTCGGGGTTTTCACTATCCAGTATTTCTTCCCGATAGGAAAGTAAGTTTTCCTCTAGCTTCATCTGTTGGTAATCATCATCATTTATTACCGGCCTGTAATTGCTATCCTGGAACCTGCTTAATGCCAACATTAGGGCTCCACAAGAGTTCCCAGTCTCTTCTTGACGCGGTCTGTACATTTTGCCCAAATCACCATCAAGGGTAATCCCTATGTGAGGGCCGTAAAATATAAACGCACTACCTGCATCCGGGATATGATGGGCAAAAGCGGTCATACCGGTTTGGCCAGCGAAAGGTAATCCGCCCAATCCACCCATTATAAAGGGACCGAACAGTACATTAAAGAATGTGGTGGAGGGGACGTTGATATCATCCGAACATACAGAAGTGGCCATTAACACTTTGGAAATATCGATATTGTGTTCAATTTGCATTTTTCCAAGGTAATGGATAGAAGTATCCTTGGCATCCATTGCCTTTGGAAAGTGTTCCTTTACAATTTCATCAAATTTTCGCTGTAACATAACTGTCTATTTGAATTTAACTTTATTTAATTCAACTGATTACAATTCCCTTGATTCCTTGTAGAAATGTCAGGGCATTGACCATGATTAGATGCAAAGCACATTACCATCCATAGTATCCTTTTGGAATTACCCCTTTTAAACGGAGGTATACCACGCATTGCCCACGATGGTGTATGATATGGTTTTCCATAGCATAGAACAAACGCCATATGGGGATGGTATCTCCTGCAAATTCACAGTCGGATAGCAATTTTTCCTTAGGCATTTCCTTAATGGATTGTCTCACGAAGGCGTACATTTTCTTAAGCTCATCAGTGACGGAATCCTTAGTCATTTGAACCGGAAGCTTTAGGTTCTCATAAGGATTTTCCAAGCCCGCCCTGGCAGCCAGTTGGCCACAAGTATAAATCACACAATGTCGCCATTGTTCAGAAAAGCTCATAGCTTCTTTGGTATATTTGTAGGTGAACAATTCAGCTGGCATTTGCTCGACATTGGTCAGGGTCATTTCTTCCGATTTGATCCATGCCGTGCACAGTTCCTCTTTTAGTTTTGTGGGGATATCCTCGCTACTATTGGTTTTTCTTTCAGGATTAGCTACGGATGGATTTTCTTTTTTACCCTCAAATTGGCATCCCCAAAGTGATAGGAGACCAAATCCGAAAAGGTTTTGTACAAAGCTTGTTCTTTTCATACCGGTTATATCGTAAACCCTTCGATTATTCTAGTGCATAGGCGCGTTCTACAGGCCATCCGTCGTTATAGCCCTGCCTCCACTTATTTGATTTAAGTTCTTCATCGGTTGCCAGGCAGTTGTTCAGGTGGTTCCGGATGTTCTGCTCATCCATCCCTTGTCCGATAAATACGATTTCGTTTTTTCTATCTCCAAAGCTCGTGTCCCATTCTGCTTCAATTTGTTCTTGGTTTTCTAAAAAGGCCAGGTATTGAGTTCGCTTCTGAAATGGCATACTGCTCCACCAAACTCCGGCGCTGTCTGCCCTAAGCGATCCGCCGGCTTGTCCCCAAATCAATGCCTGCTCTGGGCGGGAGGCAATCCAAAACAACCCTTTGCTACGAATTACGGAACTGGGGAAATTGTTCTGGACATAATGCCAAAAACGAACGGGGTCAAAAGGTTTTTTACTCCGATACACAAACGAACCGATGCCATATTCTTCGGTTTCCGGGGTGTGTTCGTCTTTGTTCAGTTCTTCTATCCAGCCGGCACTCTGTTCGGCTTCCTCAAAGTTGAAAAGACCGGTATTGAGAATGGATTTGGAGTCAATTTTGCTGAACTCGGATTCTATGATCTGAGCGGTCGGATTCAATTTCTTAATGATGGCCCGCAATACCTTCAAAGTATCTTTAGAAACCAGGTCTGCTTTGTTCAGAATGATGACATTGGCAAACTCAATTTGGTCAGTTAAAAGGTTCACAATGGTTCGATAATCTCCTTCGATGTTGGTAAGGTCCCGGTCCATCAAGGTTTCAGGGCTGCCAAAATCCTTGAAAAAATTGAAAGCATCCACCACGGTCACCATGGTATCAACATAGCTGAAACGGGAAAGGTCGATGTTGTTCTCCTCATCCACAAAGGAAAAGGTTTGAGCCACAGGTACTGGTTCGCTGATACCAGTACTTTCGATAAGTAGGTAGTCAAAGCGGTTTTCTTTGGCCAATCGCTCAACTTCAATCATCAAATCTTCCCGTAGGGTACAACAAATACAACCGTTGCTCATTTCCACAAGCTTTTCCTCTGTGCGGGAAAGGGTATTTTCACTTTGTACCAAAGCTGCATCCACATTTACCTCACTCATATCATTGACGATCACAGCGACCTTCATACCCTCTTTGTTATGGAGCACATGGTTGAGCAGGGTTGTCTTTCCGGCACCTAGGAATCCGCTCAAAACGGTTACGGGTAATTTCTTTTCTAGTATCATTTTTTATCAGGATTACAGGGAATTCTAAAAAGCAGGATCTACCACCTGGCTGAATAATATCAAAAATAGTACAATATCTTTTAAATGCAACTTAGTTGCATTTTGAGAATTTGAAAATAATGCTACTTCAGGATGAGGGTGTCCCATCCACAACGCTGCTTACCTGTTGATCATTTGGTCAACATCCTGCAACTGTCGTTCTTTTCACATTTGAGCATATCCGATTTGTGCCATCACTAGATGACTGCCAGCCATTATGCTGTTTGCACCAAAACAATGGGCCGTGTTCCAAAGGATTAGCCTATAAATCGGTCTTGGGGAATAGGGTTTTCATGGTAAATTTATTTATTTAAAATAATGTTTGCAGTTTCTGGGAATAAAAGTAATTTCCAGTCCTATTCAGTTGAACTTTAAAGGCTGATCAGTAAAAAATTGGGAACCATGCGTTCAATTTTGATTTCACTATTTCTTGTTTGTTTCTTAATTCTTGGTTGTGGAAATAAAGGGGAAAAAGTATCATCGTTTCAAATTGAAACCTTCACTCTAAATGATCTTGATTATCCGAATCGGGATATAAAGATTCCCGATTCAAAACAAAAAGAATTTGTAGAAAACTTCTTTTTGCCATGGAATCAAAGCATGGAAGAGCTGTTGAATTCACTTGATGCTTTTCCTGGAAAGGATTTGTCTTATTTAAAGAAATATTTGACAAATGACGGTTGGTACGGTGAGAATAAAAAACCCCATAAAAAATGGCATCGGGAGGAAATTGTCGATAATGTAAACACTACTAGTTTCCCCAATTTTCTAAAAAAAGGCATTGTGATTGCACATACCAATCTCCGCAGACTCCCAACAAACCGGCCAGGCTTTGACACCTACTCGAAAGCCGGTGAAGGGTATCCGTTTGACTATTTCCAAGAGACTAGCTTGTGGGCCAATACGCCGCTGTTGCTAGTTCACGCTACCAAGGATAAACAGTGGTGTTATGTTGTGAGTCCCTATTACAAGGGTTGGGTGGCCATAAAGGATGTAGCCGTTGTCGACGAAGATTTTATTACAGAATGGACAACGGGAAACTACGGTATGCCCTTGTCGGATATGGTCAGTCTACAAAACCCTGTTTCAAATTATGCCCTAAACGCCAAAATGGGAATGGTACTACCTTATGAAGAAATGGGAAATAAGCAGGACAAGGTTTCTGTGTACTATGTCAATGCCGATGAAAATCAAAATGCTCGGATTCTAAAAGCAGAGGTTGATAAAAGCAGCATTGCACATGGAGATTTCAAACTCAGTAGAGATAACCTTAGGCAATTGGCTTCCAATTTGGTTGGAAAACCTTATGGTTGGGGAGGAAATTTGGAGAACAGAGATTGCTCATCCATGATTCGTGATTTATTGGCCACATACAAAATATGGTTGCCACGTGATTCTAAAGATCAAATTGCAATAGGCCGTAAATATGATTTTCCGGACACAGCCGAGGAAAAAATTAAGCTGATTAAGGAAAAGGGAGTCCCCTTTTTGACCATTTTGAGAAAAAAGGGGCACAACATGTTATATGTGGGCGATTCTCCCAACGGAGAGCCTTTAATTCTACATGCAATTTGGGGATTAAAAACTTCCTATTCAAATGAACAACTTGCGGATTTTATAAAAAAATACCCTATCGAGGGCATTCATCAAGATGAGAATGGAATTTTGAGAGGGAGGTATATTATTGGTGAGGCGGTGATAACTTCCGTAAGGGCTGGGGAGGAAAATGAAGAAGTAACCGCAACCTTACTGGAT
>JANQRD010000241.1 GCA_028284725.1 Allomuricauda sp.
TTCCAGCAGATGCCGTAAGTCCGGTTTTCTCAAATATTTTCAGCCTGATTTCATTTGCGATAAGCGTGGCGGAGGGATTCCCTTTTTTGTTTTCGGTCACATCCAAATAGGCCTCGTCCAAAGAAAGGGGTTCCACCAAATCCGTGTATTCGAAAAAAACACTGCGCACCTGCTGCGAGACTTCCTTATAACGTTCAAAACGGGGCTTTACAAAAATGATATCGGGGCAGTTTCTTTGGGCTATGTATCCGGCCATAGCACTTCGAACTCCAAATTTTCGAGCCTCGTAGCTGGCCGCGGATACCACACCCCGCTTGGAGCCACCACCTACGGCTATTGGCTTTCCCTTCAGTTCTGGATTATCGTGCTGCTCCACGGAGGCATAAAAAGCGTCCATATCCACATGAATGATTTTTCTCAAAGGAAAATCGAAGTCCATACCCAAATTTAGGGTATATTTAGTTTGATGGAGCACTTGGAAATAGAGCGGAAATTTTTGGTAAAGTCAGATATCTACAAGGAGCAGGCGAGTTCCCAAATTCGAATGATTCAGGGATTTTTGAATCGAGATTCGGAACGAACGGTACGAGTTAGGGCAATGGGAGATAAAGGCTATTTGACCATTAAAGGAGCCTCCAATGCCTCAGGTACCACCCGATTTGAGTGGGAGACAGAAATTGCACATAGCGAGGCCATCAACTTGATTGACCTTTGTGAAGGCATTATTTTGGAAAAGAATCGGTACAAAGTACCTTTTGAAGGCCATTTTTTTGAGGTTGACGAGTTTTTGGGCGAAAACAAAGGACTTGTTGTTGCCGAAATAGAGCTTCAACATGAGGATGAGGTGTTTGAAAAGCCGAAATGGCTGGGAAATGAAGTGACGGGCAAAGTTGCATACTACAATTCACAACTATCAATAAAACCATATTCACAATGGAAAAACTAAAACACATTTGGATTCTCTTCCTGTTAGTTTCTTGTGTACAACAGAACACCTCAGAAAAAACAGTAGTGGGAACTGAAGAAAAGATGGAAAAATCCATTAAGATGCTCAAGGAGGAACTGATCGCTGAAGGGTATCAAATTTTTGATTTTGTTGACCAGGACACCAAAGACACCATTTTGATGCAGCAATATTTTATGGCCTTTTTAAAAAGTGGTCCGGAGCGCTCGCAGGCGAAAGAGGAGTTGGATAGTTTGCAAGCATTGCATTTGGCACATTTAAAGCGGATGTATGACGAAGGATTTGCCGACATATCGGGGCCCTTTGGTGATGATGGCGATGTGCGTGGAATTACCATTTACAATGTACCAACAAAAGCAATGGCCGACAGCTTGGCCAACATGGATCCCATGGTTCAGGCGGGGAGACTTGTTATTGAAGTAAAACCCTGGTGGGTGGCCAAAGGTTATCCGCTCCGCTGAGTTTACAACGAAGACTGGAATTGTTCCAAAAAGCGAATGTCATTTTCGCTAAGGATTCGGATATCCGAAATTTGATGCAACAGCAACGCAATTCGATCAATGCCCATTCCAAAGGCAAAACCTGAGTAAACATCTGAATCGATATTACAGTTTTGTAAAACATTTGGATCGACCATCCCACATCCCATGATTTCCAACCATCCGGTACCCTTGGTCATGCGGTAGTCCGTTTCCGTTTCAAGACCCCAATACACATCAACCTCGGCACTGGGTTCCGTAAATGGAAAGTAGGATGGGCGGAGTCGAATTTTTGATTTTCCGAACATCTCAGAAGTGAAATACTGTAAGGTCTGTTTCAAATCCGCGAAAGAAACATCCTTGTCCACATACAGTCCCTCCACTTGATGGAAAAAACAGTGCGAACGTGCCGAAACCGCTTCGTTCCGATACACCCTTCCAGGGGATATGGTTCTAATGGGCGGTTTGTTGTTTTCCATATAGCGCACCTGTACGGATGATGTATGGGTACGAAGTAGGATATCTGGATTAGTCTGGATAAAAAAGGTATCCTGCATGTCCCTCGCAGGATGGTATTCCGGTAGGTTCAGGGCAGTAAAGTTGTGCCAGTCATCCTCAATTTCTGGGCCTTCGGATACGTTGAAACCAATTCTTGAGAAAATATCGATAATCCGGTTCTTTACAATGGAAATAGGGTGCCTGGCCCCAATTTCGATAGGCTCCCCAGGGCGGGTAAGATCCCCAAACCTTCCCTTGGCCTCTGTTTGGTTTTCAAGGACGGTTTTAAGGGTATTTACCTTTTCTGTGGCAGTATTTTTCAACTGATTGATGACCTGACCAAATTCTTTTTTTTGACCGGCGGGAACGTTTTTGAATTCAGCGAAAAAAGTATTCAACAACCCTTTTTTTCCCAAATATTTGATTCGGAAGGCCTCTATTTCTTCTTTTGATGAAGAGGTGAATTTTTCCACTTCCTCCAAGTGTTCTTTAATGGTCTCGATCATGGTTGATAACGCTACTGGCCGACAAATTTAGCAAATTGTCTTTGAATATGAAGGAGATAAGAAAATGTACAGCTACCCCACCAAAAAAGTGCCACAACCAATGTGTGCCCATTGGGAAATAGGTCTGGGTAAGATCGATGCTTCGAAAAAAAATAGCTACTCCGAAGATGATAAAGGCTAAGGCAACCGAGACGATGTTTTGCCCTTTAGTCTTTAATACGTACCAAACGATTGGAAATAGAATGGTAAGCGCTGTGATTACATATCCCAATGAAATACGCAATGCATTTGGAATGGGGAGCACTCGAAGTAAAAAAGAAGCTCCAATAATCACCACAATCAAAAGCATGCGTTGCCACCAAAGATGGACCACCTTGAAGATAAAATAAACTACCAGGGTTAAACACAGGAACATAATGGGCATCCAATCCAATAACAACCAAAATTCATGGCTCCTGGTGGCATGGTAGATGGTACCGCCAATGTAACTGATCGCAATCACTGGAAGTACCCAGGCCAAAAAAAGCTGTTCTTTGGGATTTTTATAGACCTTCGAGCCCCAATAAATGAGCAAGGCAACGAATATGAGGTTGCTGTAGGTGTTAAATGGTTCCACTGGAAACCTACCGTCAATGGTTTCGAGATAAATAGGTCCGGAATCGTTCGGAAATTTCAAGAAAAGCATAGAAAAAGACCTGACCCAAATATAGTGAATTGATGCTAGTGCAAATCTTCAACATTTTCCACGACCCATTCTAAGCAAGGCTGGAATTCTTCAAAAATATGTTCTTTGGGAATAAGATCGGGGATAATATCGATACGTTCCATCATGTATCTGGGTTGATCCAGTATACCGACCAGCAAAACAAGGATATCTTTTCGTAACAAATCTTGCAGTACATCCTCCATCGCATACAAACCTGACTGATCCATATATTGCATCCGGTCCATTCGAATAACGACGGTAGAAGCAGTATCAGGAATTTGTTCGGCCAGTTGCTGGAACTCATTGGTAGACCCAAAGAACAAAGGCCCCTTGATATGCTTGATGAAAACTTCCTCTTTTAATTTTTTGGGAAAGTCTTTTTCATCAGCCCATGCTTCTTCCTTCAAGGGTTTTACATCGGACTGTGTCGCGGTAAGATCTCCAATTTTCTTCATGAACATCAATGAGGCAATCACTAGGCCAATACCTACTGCATAGACCAAATTCCAAATGGATGAGAGCACCAACACAGTTAGCATGATGATGACTTCGGAACTCAGTTTTAGCGGTCCAAGACTAATATCTTTTGGCAAATATGGAATGGCTTTTAAACCCTTATAGTCCATTACGCCAATTCCTACGGTCACTAAAATACCTGCTAACACAGCTGCTGGAATTTGTGATGCAACCGGACCAAGAGCCAGAAGAATAACGAGTAACAACACCCCGGCAATCATACCGGATAATCGGGTTTTACCACCCGAATTGATGTTGACTACCGTTCGTATTGTTGCACCCGCCCCAGGGATACCTCCAAACACTGCTGCGATACTGTTTCCTATTCCTTGTCCTACCAACTCTTTGTTGGGCTTGTGTTTGGTTTGTGTCATGTTATCCGCAACGACTGAGGTCAAGAGGGAATCAATAGCGCCCAAAAGTGAAAGGGTAAGCGCTGTGAAAATGTAAGGCGTGATAGCTGAAAATTTAAACTCAGTAAAAATACCAAGTTGCGGAATTGGAAGTCCTTCCGGAATTTTCTCAATAGGGCGATAGGGCAATCCGAAGCCATAGGCCACACCGGAAACAACAATCAAAGCTACAAGTGTGCTTGGGACCGCGGTGGTAATCCGTTTAAACCCGTATATAATGACAATTGTAGCTATCGCCAATCCCAATTCAAGCCAGCTGATGTTCTGTAAGGCACGTGGCAGCACCTTGATGGTTCCTACTACGCCGGAGGCTTCTTTGGCGGCCAATGTCTTCGATTCTTTCAACATGTCCTCTTTTGTGATTTTTCCGGCGCGTTTGATTGTCTCTTCAAAATCTTCAAGTACGAGGATGCCCTCACCAGCTTCTTCACGAAGGATGTTCTCCAATATTTTCTCTTCCGAGGCGGCTGTGAAGCGATTAACGTATTCTTTATCCTCTTTCGGATAGTAGCCAACTGCAGGAAGAATCTGTGTCACCAAAATGATTACACCGATGGCTGTCATGAAACCAGAAACAACTGGATAAGGTATGTATTTGATGTACCTTCCAAGGCCTATCAGGCCCAATCCAATCTGCATCAACCCAGACAAAAGAAAAACCGCCAAAATAATTGGAAGTGCCTTGCCCACATCACCATCATTCACAGCCAAAATACCAGCAATGACCACCATACTTACCGCTGTCATTGGTGCGGTGGGTCCAGAAATCTGAGTGTTGGTACCACCAAAAAGAGCGGCAAAAAAACTGATAAAAATTGCCCCGTACAATCCAGCACTTGGACCAAGGCCTGAACTAACTCCAAAAGCCAAGGCCAACGGCAAAGCAACAATCCCAGCAGTAATTCCACCAAATAGATCCCCTCTAAAGTGCTTGAACATGGTTGCTATTTAGTTGATGAAAGTGTTGCTGTCAAGATAGTGAATTTGGGAAACTAAAAAAGGCCAATGAAATGTTAAACACTGGCCTTTTCGAATATCAGAACGGAGACTATTACATATAGTTTACCTTTCCGTTTGAAATATCGTACATGCCACCAACGATCAGGATTTCCCCATTATCTTCCATTTCTTTGAGGACGGGACTTTGTTTTCTGATATTATCTATGGTCATGTGCACATTTTTTTCGGCAACGGCGTTCACAAAATCAATGTTTTTTGAAGTCCGTTGGGAAGCGTCTGCAGGGTCAGGTATTGCATTCACTGCCGGTCTTATTTTGCTGAGAAGCTCCGTGAGATTGCCCATTTTGGCATCATCGCATGCACCTTTAACGGCGCCACAGCTGGTATGGCCCAAAACCACAATTATCTTGGTGCCGGCCAATTTGCAGGCAAATTCCATACTGCCAAGAATATCCTCGTTTACGATGTTTCCAGCCACACGGGCACTAAAAATATCGCCCACTCCTTGATCGAAGATCAATTCGGCCGAAACCCGGGAATCGATACAGCTTAATATGGTAGCAAAGGGATATTGGCCCGTCGCTGTTTCGGCAACCTGCCCCAACAAATCGCGATCTGCCTGGTTCTTTTCAACAAAACGCTTATTTCCTTCCTTAAGCAATTCCCAAGCTGCGCCGGGTGTTAATGCCGCTTGCGTCTCTTTGGTCTGTGTAATCATAACTTTACTATTTTATGCGGATTTTGGTCTAAGACTAAAGAATTTGATGTAGCTATCGGGGTTCTCCACCTCGCCACGCTCGGAAATCAATTTGATGTCGATATTTCGATTTCTAGCTTTTTCTGAAAAATCCTCTAGGATTTCAACGATATCATTATCCAAAAAACGCGTTTTTCGAACATCCAATTCAAGATATGAATTTTCAGGTAGACTATCGAGTTCCTTTAAGATGGCCCCTTTGTTGAAGAAAGTCACCTCTTCAGCAAGGGTCATTTTAATCTTGTGGGCACCGTTGCTCTTGTCTTCAATATGAAGAAAATGGGAATTTTGGTAGCTCTTGATCAATATCACAACAATACCTACCCCAAGGCCCATTCCAATACCAATCAAAAGGTCAGTAAATACAATACCCAATACTGTGACCACAAAGGGAACAAATTGCTTCCATCCCAAGTTGTACATTTTTTTGAACAATGCTGGTTTCGCCAATTTATATCCTACGATGAGAAGTACGGCGGCCAGTACCGACAATGGGATTAGGTTCAATAACCTTGGAATTAATATGACGGATATCAACAAGAAAAAACCATGAATAATCGCCGAAGCTTTAGTTCTACCTCCAGACTGGATATTTGCCGAACTGCGAACGATTACCTGAGTCACGGGAAGACCGCCAACCAAACCGGAAATTGTATTTCCAACCCCTTGGGCAAACAACTCTTTATTAGTGGGAGTAGTTCTTTTATAGGGGTCCAGTTTGTCCGTGGCCTCCACACAGAGCAGGGTCTCCAAACTGGCGACCAAGGCTATGGTAAATGCGGTGAGCCAAATCTCTGGGCTACCGATTACTGAAAAGTTAGGAAAGCTCAAAAGATTTCCAAGAGTGTCAATACTTTCTGGTATGGGGACACTTACCAAATGGTTCGGCGATATGGCAAACTGTGGATTGTCTTTGGTGAAGACATAGTACAAGATTCCCAATACCACGGCTACCAAAGGACCTTGTATTAATTTAAAAATTTTGGATTTTTGACTTAACACCCGATCCCATAAAATAAGGATGGCCAAAGAGACGGTAGCAATGAGTGTGGCGCCCAAGCTGATGGAACCCAATGCATTTATAATTCCACTAAAAGTATTTTCACCATCCACTTGAAAGAAGGCAAAATCTCCCCCTGGATCAGCATCATAACCAAAAAAGTGCGGAATTTGTTTTAAAATGATGATGATACCAATTCCAGTAAGCATTCCTTTGATCACAGAGGAAGGGAAATAATAAGCAATCACCCCAGCTCTAAGAATGCTGAAAATAATTTGGATGACACCACCGATCACCACAGCCACTAGGAAGTTTTCGAAGCCTCCCAAAGTGCTGATAGCGGTAAGTACAATGGCAGCAAGACCAGCAGCAGGTCCACTGACGCCTATTTGGGAACCACTCAAGGAACCCACAACAATTCCTCCTACAATTCCGGCGATAAGTCCTGAAAACAGAGGAGCACCACTGGCAAGAGCAATGCCCAAACAAAGTGGTAAAGCGACAAAAAATACCACAATACTGGCGGGCAAGTCGTTTTTAATATACTTGAACATAAGACTACTTTAATTTGGTCTTCAAAGTTTTTAGGTTGTTGAAGACGGTTAAAAAAATGATTTTAATAAATATAAAGATGGGATTACATCAATTTTTGTGGGGGAGGGAGATGTATTTCAGGTCTAAAATCTGAATTCGAGAAAAGGTATCCCAAATGGTATAAAGCTATTCTTAGGGCGAAAAAGTTGTTGGAAGAGGTAAATTGGTTTAAGAATAAGTCTTTTTCATCAAACTTTTTTTCCGATTCTTTTTCCTTCTTTTTTTCTTCCTCACCACTGTCCATTAATACCACAATGTCATACTTGCTGTTCAACAACGGCGCTAGCGATGGTGCCAATATGGAAAATATCAGCATCATAGCAATAAAAGGAAGAGCTATTGTTTTAAGCACGCAGTCGTTTTTGTCAAAAATAACAGTAAGACTATTAAATATAGTTAAATAACTTTTAAAACTCCTTTAACAACTTCAAATTGTCTTTTGGCAGCCATCCGGTTTGTCCATCGGCAATCTTGATTTTTTTCCAGTCATTGAGTTCATCCAACACGTTTACTTTGGTTCCTTCATGCAAAGTAAACACCGCTTCGCTGTTGGTATTGGGTTCTGAGGTAACTTTTACCTCTTTGCTAAAGATAATGGCGGGATTATCATTTTCGAAGTCCTGATATTGTAAATAGGCTATTAAAATGCTCAGCGCACCAAGTCCCAGGGCAAAAATGCTTACGATGAACGCAATCCGCTTTTGGGAAGCGAATCGCAGGAAGAAGTAGGCCAAATAGGCCAAAACAAACAATATGATCAGCGATATGGCCAGATACGACCATTGATCAAAAGAGAACACGTTGACCAGACTATGGTACAATTGCGCAATATCTGTTTTTGGCATTTCCTCAACCGCATCCAACCGCATGTTCTGGGCATAACCCAGATTGTTAAGAATCTCCGCATCGTTTGGTTTCAGCAGCAGGGCTTTTTCGTAATAAAAGATACTGGGGCCGATGGCATTTAGTTTATAATGGCAATTTCCCAGGTTGAAGTAAAGTTCAGCCGAATGCTCACCATTTTCCAGAATCTCTTCGTAGTTTTCAATGGCTTTGGTGTATTCCCCATTATTGTAGTGCTCCGTCGCCCTATTAAAAAGGGCTTCGTTCTGAGCCACACCCATTTGGACAGAAAAAAAGCAAATTAATAAGAGTACCTTTTGAACGCTCATAGCTGTTTGTCCAATTTAGAGATTACATCGCTTGCTTTTTCGTAATCGTTTTGCATTTCCACATCTGAAAAGGGACTGTACCTGGCCATTTCGCAACTGGTCAGCAGACTGATAAAACCTTCAACGGCTTCAGAGTCAACCCCTTTTTCCGTTAAGATCGAGGTTATCTTTTCCTTACTGAACTCCGATGTTTCAATCTTTAATTTTGCCTTCAGGTAGTTATGCAACCCTTTTTCCAAAGCCACGTAGAAAGCTTCTTTATTGCCCAGTACTTTTTTGGCACGGGAAAGATATTTTTTAGCTAATTTGTTGGCTCTTTTTATCTTATTGCCCACAACATCACTGGCAATGGCTTCCCTTTTCTTGAAAGAAAAAACGGCTATTGGAATCAACAATAAGGGAGCGAAAAGCAACAAATAAAATGTATTTGAACCAAAGAAATAGCTAGCTCCAATTTTGGTGAGGTTGGGTCTGATTTTAATAAAATGAAACTGCTTCCCGGTCGGAACCACAAATTGTTTATTGCCTAAAGCTGCCACCGTGTTGTCCGCTGAAGATCCTACAGGCCCCTCCAATACTTCAATATTGATTTCTTCCGAATTTAGCGTGACGTATTTTTTGGTCTTTGGATTGAAATAGCTAAAGGAAATGCTCGGAATGGGATATTTTCCCCTGAATGCCGGAACTATTGTGTAGTTATTGGCCACCTTACCCTCCATCCCTGAACTTAGCGTACGTACTTTTTCATCGAATTCGGGCTCATACACTTCAAGAGCACTTGGGAGCTCAGGCTCCGGTAATTGAAAAAGTTTTAGGTTGCCTTTTCCAGCTACTTCGACCCTGGCCTGTAGGGATTCCGAAGCATTTAATTGTCTTTTGCTCGCGGTTACAGAAAACTCAAAATCCCCAACAGCACCTCCAAAATCTAAAGGTCTTCCGGCCTCTGGCAACGGCTTGACCCGTAGGGTGCGTTTTCCTGCGGAAACCGTTTTTGTAGCTTGGGTATAGATACGTCCCCCAAAAAAGTCCCTTCGGTTGGTAGGAACATCCACAAAAATCTCCAAAGCAAGCGGTTCGATTTCCAAGCTTCCAAATTTTTGGGGATATAACACTACTTTTTTTAATACCACATAACGATATGGTTTACCTTGATAGGTGGCGTTTTGTGCCACATGCTTGGTCACCGGGATATCCTGACTCCAAAAGTTGTTGTATTTGGGATTGTCCAAAAAGCGATAATTGGTCACACTTACATTTGGACTCACATAAAGTTTATATGCAACGGTGACCGCTTCGTTGAGGTAGGGATTTGTTTTTGAGACCTCAGCGACTAAATGAAGATTCTCATCGGCAACGTCCTCCACTGTTTTTTGATCGCTGGGTTTATCCACCGCAGCAGTTACCTCAACGGTCTTGGGCAGCGTTTTGTAGACATTGCCACTTATTTCGATTGTAGCTTGTTTTATGGTGAACTTTCCCCTTGCCGTGGGGACCAGTATATAGGAATAGGTTTTTGAAAAAGTTCGTTTCCCATTGATCCATGAGGAACTTATGGATTGTGAGGGCCCCATCACCACTTTGAACCCCTGAAAAGGTGGAGGATTGAAATTGTCACCATCCTTGTTCATGGTGAACTCAACCCGCAGTCTTTCGTTTATGCCCAGTTTTTGTTTGCTCAGTTTCATTTCAAATGAAACCTCATCTTCTTGGGCATGGGCAACACCTCCCAAAAGCAGGGAAAAACAAAAGAACGTCAAAAATTTGCCCGCCACCCTATACATCACCAATCCTTCTCGTTTTTAATTTTTTTCCCCCTCACCTTTCTTGCTTCCATTTTTTCCTGCACCTTCTTTTCTTCATTCTGCATCGCTTCTAGCAAGTTCTGAATCTGCTGTTTGGAAAGCTGATTAGGCCTGGGTTGTTGTTTTTGTTCCTCAGACTGTTCGCCTTCATTGGGCTTTTGCTGCTGTTCCTTTTTCTTATCGCCATCACCTTCTGAATTCTCTTCAGGCTTGTCTTCACCATTCTCACCTTCATCGCCCTTGTCTTTGTTCTCATCTTCGTTTTGCTCCCCTTCATTGTCTTTTTGATTGTCCCCCTCGTTGTTCTGATCCTGGTTTTGATCTTTTTGGTCTTGTTGATCCTTATTGTCGTCGCCTCCTTCGTTTTGGTCGTTTTTTTGTTCGTCTTGTTGCTTTTCTAACATTTTTTTAGCTAATGCCAGGTTGTATCGGGTCTCGTCATCGTTGGGATTGTTTCGCAAGGCCTCTTTGTAGGCTTCAACGGCTTTTTGGTATTCCTTGTTCTTCATGAACACATTGCCCATGTTGTGAAAAGCCTTATGTTTTTGAGGTTTTTCACCCGCTTTTTCACCCGCTTGTTTGAATCGGCCAAAAGCTTCTCCGTAACTTTCTCGATTGTAATATGCAGTTCCCAGGTTGAAAGGGGCGACTACATTTTCACCACTTTTGGAAATGGCCCTTGTATAATCCGATCCCGCTCCCTTAAAATCGTTGGCGGTAAGTTCCTTGTTTGCTTCCCATGTAAGGTCCGTGGAGGCACGCAGTGCTTTTTCAGCCTCTTTCATGGCTTCATCTTGGGCGTGTGAGGTCCATCCAACGAAAAGCAACAGTATAAACATCAATCTTATCTTATACATCATCATGTTCATTAAAAAGATTTAGTTTCTTTAACCATTTTGTTTTTCTGTCCAAAAGGAAAATATCCAAAAATAAAAAGAAAAGACCTATGCCCAAGAACCACTGGAATTGATCTTTGTATTCCGCAAACTGTTTGGCCTCGAACTCTTTTTTATCCATTTGGTTCAGTTGTTCCTTAATGTACTCAACTGCTTTTTCGGTATTAGACCCATCGATATATTCCCCATTGCCCTCATCAGCGATTTCTGATAAGATGGTCTCATTAAGACGGGTAATCACAACCTCTCCCTGATTGTCTTTTTTTAGACTTTCGACCACGCCATTTCTTTTGATGGGGATAGGAGCCCCTTTTGCTTTTCCGACACCAATAGTGAAAATTCGAATGCCGTTTTGGGTGGCGTACTCTACTGCATCGATGGTGGAACGCTCGGAATGATCCTCTCCATCCGAGACAATGAACAATATCCGATTGGTCTGCTCCTCATCATTGTAATAGGTACTCGCCAAATCGATGGCTGCATTAATGGCAGTTCCCTGGGATGAAAGCATATTGGTATTCATGCTCTGCAAGAACATTTTGGCCGCACCGTAATCCGTAGTAATAGGAAGTTGGGGATAGGCCTGACCAGCATAAGCAATGATGCCAATTCGGTCACTTGCCAATTGGTTGATGATTTCCGAGACCAATCTTTTTGCTTTTTCCAAACGGTTGGGAGCAATATCTTCGGCCAGCATACTTTTGGAGACATCCACGGCAAAAACAATGTCAACACCTTCGCGCTTTACGGTCTCGAGCTTGGTTCCAATTTTAGGATTCACAAGTCCCAATACCAAAAAGGTAAGTCCCAAAAGCAGTAGCATCAATTTTAATGCAGATTTGAAATACGATTTGTCCGGAGCCAATTTTCGCAAGAGTCTGGCATCGGCAAATTGATTTTGGGTCTTTCTTTTCCAGAGTTGAAGAAATACGAAAGCCAGAACCATCACTGGGATGATGGCCAATAGGTAGAAGTACATTTTTTCTTCAAGCTGAATCATTTCTCCTAAATAAAACTTTTAAAGATAGAATTGCGCAATGTCCATTCCAACAACAGCAAAGCTCCTGCCAAGATGATCAATGCCCTGTATTTTTCCTCGTATTTGTAATAGCGAAACTCCTCTATTTCTGTTTTTTCCAATTTGTTGATCTCATCGTAAATCTCCTCCAACTTTTCATTGTCAGTTGCCCTGAAATATTTGCCGCCCGTAACTTGGGCAATTTCCTCCAATAACTTTTCATCAATCTCCACCTGACGCATGGCATATCGGAACGACCCATCTCGATTATAAGCCACCGGCGACAGTGCGTTGCCATTGGTACCCAAACCAATGGTGTATGTTTTAATGCCAAATTCAACAGCCAGATCCGCGGCGGTTTTTGGTTCTATGAATCCTGAATTGTTAACCCCATCCGTCAAAAGAATGATGACCTTGCTTATGGCCTTGCTCTCCTTGAGCCTGTTTACGGAGGTGGCCAATCCCATTCCTATGGCAGTACCGTCCTCGAGTTCTCCGTAGCTCATTTCCCGAAGGGCACCCAAAACAATGGATTTATCACTGGTAATAGGGGTTTTGGTATAGCTTTCACCTGCATAGCCCACAAGACCGATACGATCGTTGGGGCGTTTTTTTATGAAATCACCTGCTACGCTTTTCAGAGCTGAAAGCCGATTCGGTTTTAGGTCACGAGCCAACATACTGGAGGAAACGTCTATGGCCATAACAATATCGATTCCTTTGGTTGTTTTGGTTCGTGTTGAGATATCTTCAATCTGTGGTCGAGCCAGAGCAGTGATAATGGCAGCAAGTGCTAGAAGTCGAACAACAAATAACAGTGGCTTTAACTTAGAGGCAAGACTATTGATGCTAAATCCCTTTACACTGGAGATTTTTAAGGAGGCCACTTCGTCTTTCCGTTTGAAAAAATACCATAGCAAAGCCAATGGAAGCATAAGGAGCAACCAAAAAAACTGTGGGTTTGCAAATTCTATATTTTCAAACATTTACGTTTGTGTTTTTACGTCGAGCGAGCTCAAAATTCTTGTTACTATTTGTTCGGCGTAGTCGTCGCCATCTTCCCAAGTTATAATAATCTGCTGCATAAATCCTTTTCCACCGAAGGTGAGGATGTTGTACTTGGCCTTTTTTGATTCATTGTTGATAGGATCCTTCAGGGTGCCTGTTCCAAATGTCTTTAAGCCCTGAACACCAGATTTGGTGGCGAATTCCTCCTGTTTGGTAATGATGTTTCGAACACCATAACCTTCAAAAGCACCAAGAATAGCGCCAATAGCAGCTTCGAAATCGGGGTCTGACTGTTCTTTGTAGGTAACGGAGCTTGTCGCCACGGAAAACACACCAACGTAGCTTCCATAAGCAAAGGTCTGCAGTTCCTTGATCAATTCTTCCGCCTCGGGGGGAAGCTCGGCATCCTGACGGATAAGGACGTCAGGGGTCTCAATTTCAATGGGAGGGAAGCCGTACGAACTTGCTACCCATTCGCCTTCCAAAAGCTCTTTGGTAGGATATCCAAAAACAGTGTCCCGCACCTGCTTGAAGCCATAGTATGCTATACTAAATGACGCAGCAAATGCAATGAGTCCGGCAAAGATGGCTGCCGCCCAATAGATTCGCTTTCGCTGCTTTTTTCGGGCCAGTTCCTCGAGGTATTCCTCGGTCAACAATAGGTCTTCTTCCGTTGGCTCTGGAAGTGCATCATGGGTTTTTACCACAATTTGCTCCACCAATTTTCGGTCCTGCTCCGCTACCGAGGTCGAGGGTTTCGATTTTGCAAACTTTACCAAATCGGCAGTCTGCAATATTTTTTCGAATTGCGTGATGGTGTCGTCCTCCAAATTCAACTCCCCCGCATCTTTGAGCATTTCCAACTTGGCAATCAGCTGCCCCGTGGTACTTTCCAAAGCGGAAACATGTACATCCTCCTCCAAATAGGAGCGTACGATATCTGTTAGTTCCGAGTAATATTTTTTGTATTGGTCGTGGATGAGATATTTGGAGTTCTCCAGTTTCTTCAATTCCAATAATGCCCGATCGTAAGGAGGTAGCAACGCCTCTTTTTCTTCTTCGGTCAAAGGTTTCTTTCGAAGAAAGAACCAATAGACCAAGCCACCTACCACCAACAAACCTAGAATGATCCAGAGCAGCCATTTCCATATATTGGCGTAGCTTTTATCCACCGCGATCAATGGTTTAATATCAAACATTTTTTGTTTGGTGGTATCCACGGCAACGTCGGCCACTTTTATTTGGAAAGAATCGGTGAAAAAGGGTTGTTCGTTGATGGCTATTCGTTGGGGTGGGATGGTATAAGCCCCACTGTCGAATTGGGTAAGTGCATAAATACGTTGAAGAATTACCTTGTTTTTGTCCCTAATGGTGTCCTGCATGATGGCCTCAACCGTTTCCAGGGGAGAGAAGGTCTGCCCTTCAGGAAAGTGCACAATGTCTGTGGAATCGGTCTCTACGGTAATACTGTATTGAATCTGCTCTCCAATTTTTATTGATGTAGTATCGATACTGGAGTTGACTTTTGGGGTTGATTGTGCCCATGTCAGGAATGGAAGCAATAAGAGCAACAAGAGGCTCACCACCTTGGGAACTTGCCCGAAGCGTTGAATCGCAACCTGTATACATTTAAATCCAACCGTCATTACCCCCTTCGTTTAAAATAGCCCAATAATTTTTTCACATAACTCTCGTCCACACGACAATTGATCACCCCACAACCGGCTTTGGTAAAGGAATCCAGAAAGTAGGCCACTTTATCTTGGTGGAATTTGCCGTAGGCATTACGGACTTTTTTAGATCTAGTGTTCACCAACTGCAAGGTTCCAGTCTCTGCATCCTGCATTTGCACCATTCCCAAATTTGGTATGGATTCTTCACGTTGATCATAGATTCGGATTCCAGTTACATCGTGCTTGTTGCCCACAATTCGAAGGGTATTGTCGTAATCGTCAGCAATAAAATCAGAGAGCACAAAAACAATGGCCTTCTTCTTCATCACGTTGGTCAGAAACTTAAGCGCCTCTGCAATATTGGTCTGTTTGCTTTTTGGGGAAAATTCCAAAAGCTCCCGGATGATCCGCAATACGTGACTTTTTCCCTTTTTTGGAGGGATAAACAGTTCTACCTCATCTGAAAAAAGGATCAACCCCACCTTATCGTTGTTCTGCATGGCCGAGAACGCAAGCGTTGCGGAGACCTCGGTGATGACTTCCTTTTTAAATTGATTGCTGGTTCCAAAAAGCTCGGATCCACTAACATCGACCATGAGCATCATGGTAAGTTCCCGCTCCTCCTCAAATACTTTTACGAAAGGCTCATTGTATCGTGCGGTAACATTCCAATCAATGGTTCTTACATCATCCCCAAATTGATATTGACGCACTTCACTAAAGGTCATGCCCCTACCTTTAAAGGTAGAATGGTATTCCCCACCGAAAATATGATCGGAAAGACGCCGGGTCTTTATCTCGATCTTCCGTACTTTTTTAAGTAGCTCTTTTGTGTCCATTTTGGTTCAAGGAAATAAGGTAATCTTGTTTACTTCAGAGGTTATGCTCCGAACCAAGATGCGTTGAACCCTAAGGTACCTCTACCTCGTTGACAATCTTATTAATAATCTCTTCAGAAGTGATGTTCTCAGCTTCGGCTTCATAGGTTATTCCGATACGATGTCGCAGCACATCGTGTACCACAGCTCTTACATCTTCGGGAACCACATATCCTCTTCTTTTGATAAAAGCATAGCATTTGGAGGCATTTGCCAGGTTGATGCTTCCTCTAGGAGAGGCTCCAAAACTGATAAGGGGTTTTAGATTTTCAAGATTGTATTTTTCAGGATATCGAGTGGCGAACACGAGATCCAAAATATATTTTTCAATTTTCTCATCCATGTAAACATCTTGTACCGCCCGTTGACCGCTTAAAATTTGTTTAAGGGTCACCACAGGTTTTATGGGTTCACTGGTACCGCCTAGATTTTGACGGATGATGAGTTGTTCTTCGTTCAGTTTTGGGTAATCAATGACCGTCTTTAGCATAAAACGATCCACTTGGGCTTCAGGTAAAGGATAAGTTCCTTCCTGTTCCACCGGGTTTTGGGTGGCCATTACCAAAAACGGGGCATCCAACTTAAAGGTTTCATCTCCGATGGTCACCTGTTTTTCCTGCATCGCCTCGAGGAGCGCGGATTGTACCTTGGCAGGTGCCCTGTTGATTTCATCTGCAAGAACAAAATTCGCGAAAATCGGTCCTTTTTTAATAGAGAAATCGTTTTCCTTGATGTTGTAGATCAATGTTCCCACAACATCAGCAGGTAAAAGATCGGGGGTAAACTGAATTCTGCTGAAACTACCCTTTACGGCCTTTGCCAGTGTGTTTATGGCCAAGGTCTTTGCCAGCCCTGGCACCCCTTCCAATAAAATATGGCCTTTTCCCAAAAGGCCTATCAACAATCGTTCTACCATGTGCTTTTGACCTACAATGGCCTTGTTCATTTCCTGCGTAAGGAGGTCAATAAAAGCACTTTCCTGGGCAATTTTCTCATTCACAGCACTAATATCAATAGTAGTGTTTTCTTCCATACAAGATTTTATTGTAATGTGTTAATGTTAGTGTATTTTCCGAGAAGTGCAAAATGAAAATTAATTTAAAATTCGTCTGTTAATTAATGGTTAAAAAAAACGCCGTAACCCCAGTTTTGTGAAGGATTTAAGGGTTTAATTTTATACTTTCATTGGATATGCAAGAGACAAAAAATTATTCAAGAATCATAGCAGGCACCATGACTTGGGGAAGTTGGGGCAAAAAACTTTCCAAATGGGAAATGACAAAGCTCATGAACCATTGTGTGGAAAATGGACTCACCACCTTTGATCATGCCGACATTTATGGGGATTATTCCACGGAGGAGGATTTTGGATCAGCCTTTGCAGAGAGCGGGATTGAAAGGTCGAGTATCCAATTGATCACCAAATGTGGCATTCAAATGACCTCGGGGCGAAAGAACCAGCTGAAACATTACGAATACAGCAAAGACTACATTATTTGGTCCGCTGAAGCGTCCATTAAAAAACTGAATTCGGAATATTTGGATCTGTTTTTGTTGCACCGACCAAGCCCTTTAATGGAACCGCATGAGATTGCCGAAGCGATAACCCATTTATTGGATTCCGGAAAAATTAAATCGTTTGGGGTCTCCAACTTTACACCATCACAAATAGCGATGCTGGAGAAAACGATTGCTGTTTCTGGAAACCAGGTCGAATTTTCTTTAACACATACCGACCCGATGTACGATGGCACTTTTGATGATTGCATAACCAAGGATAGGATGGCCATGGCCTGGAGTCCGTTGGGAAGCGTCTTTAGGAAGGATGGTAAAAAGACCAAACGAATCAAGAAAAAATTGAAAACTTTGGCCGAAAAGTATGGTGCTGAGGAAAGTCAACTGCTTTTGGCATGGCTGTTAAAGCATCCTTCGGTAGTACATCCCGTCATCGGAACGGCCAATAAAGAGCGGATGGTATTGTCTGCCAAAGCAACTGAAATAGATTTGGAACTACAGGATTGGTTTGATCTGTTAGCGGCAAGCCAAGGACATGAGGTACCCTAAATTGTACCAAAATGAAGGAGAAGAAAACTGTATTGATTACCGGAGCTTCCAGCGGTATTGGAAAAGCCACTGCTGAACTGTTGGCGGAGCACGGGTTTGTCCTAATACTTTGTGGAAGAAGACAGGAAAAGTTAATTGGGCTACAGGAGCAGTTGGAGAGCAAAACAGAAGTCCATATTCTTACTTTTGATGTAAGGGACAAAGATGCAGTTTTCAATACCATCGAAAGTCTGCCCGATGCATTTTCATCCATAGACATTTTAATCAACAATGCTGGAAATGCCCATGGATTGGACTTCATTGACCAGGGAAGCCTTGATGATTGGGACGCTATGCTTGATATCAATGTAAAAGGACTTCTGTATGTATCCAAAGCGATTTTACCACAGATGGTAGCGCGGAAATCAGGTCATATTATCAACATCGGTTCTTTGGCGGGAAAAGAGGTATATCCCAAGGGAAATGTTTACTGCGCAAGCAAACATGCTGTCGATGCTATAAACCAGGGAATGCGAATCGATTTGAATGCCCACGGCATTCGGGTGGGAGCGATCAATCCAGGGTTGGTGGAAACCGAATTCAGTGATGTTCGGTTTAAAGGAGATAGTGATCGAGCCGAAAAGGTTTATCAAGGATACCAACCCTTAATGCCCGAAGATATTGCCGAAATCATCCATTTTACCATCACCCGCCCCTATCATGTGAACATTGCTGATATCTTGGTGCTACCGACGGCGCAAGCGAGCAGCACTATTGTGAAGAAAGCGCTATGATCAATAAACGGCTTCTGGTAAAGAATTTATTGGCCCACAACGACGAAAACAGCTTTTATGATAAAAAGCGGTTTATATCCATCGGTGAAAAAGAGGGCAAAGCCAAATTTTTGAAGCATGTATGTGCCCTGGCCAATAGCAATCCCAGAAACAACTCCTTTATTGTCATCGGAGTTGAGGATGAGGACAATAAGATTATTGGTGTCGATTTTTTTGATGATAGCAAGATTCAGAATTTGGTGAATGCTTATCTGGATAATCCACCCATTATCTCATACGAGAATATACCATTCCCGCATTTGCCCGAGGGGAAAGTGGTCGGGTTGGTAACCATTCGCTCCAATGGTAAGGTCTGCGCGCTTCGTAAGAACATATGGAAGTATTATGGAGGGGCGGTATTCTTCCGAGAGGGGAGCATTAGCCTGCCCAAAGCCTTTGACATCGAACTTAAGGATATTAATTCGGAGGCCGTGGCCACCATAGAACAACATGCCCGCAACAATATCGAATTGACCTTGGATGCCGTCATCAATTTTATTAACAACAGGCATGGTGACTTGACAAGCGATTATAAGGTATTCAAGGAACAATTTGTTGTTTGTTGGGCCGGAAACAAAAAGAAAGTAAATAACAAGACATATTACTCTAGGGTGGATATCGAATTGATCAATGAACAGGTAAAACTTTTTTATTCTGCTTTGGATGAAATTACCATTGCGTACGACGAGAATTCCTTCAATACTTTGGAGTATGTCCAATTGGGTCTGGGGGCTGAGCAGAAATATTACCCGCTGGAGAAAATGATTATTACCTTTTCGGAGAACGGGAAATACACAATCAACAGCGAATTGGTTTTTGAACCTCCACAGTACGACAAAAAAACGTTGCACCATGTGTTCAACACGAACAATTCTCTTTTACAAAAACTTGAAAAAAGGATTAGTCTTAATGAAGCGGAGCAAATTGATTTGACACACTTACCCGCCACTTACCTCATTTGTTATTTAAACGGTTTTGAAGAGGCCAAAGAGCACATGGAACGTTCCAGGCCACTATTGAAGACTGTCAACAGTCGTGTATACCAATCGCTAAAGGAGTCATTACGGATAATGCGGAAAGTAAGGTATAACTAGCCTTTTTTCAACCATATAATTTCGAAGGGCTTAATCCTCAAAAGACCGCTCGAAAAAATTATTTTTTCGCCTGAGACCAAATTTATCGGATCACCTTTGGAAAAATAACCCAGTTTCAACATCCATCTAGATTCGATTACCTGTGGTTTCTCATCAAAATTACAAAGCACCAATAACCCTTTTTGCTGCTTTCCGGAGCGTTCAAAAGCCAAGACATGGTCGTTTCCAGTGTGGAGCAATTGTAGATTATTGTCATCGGCAAAAAATGGGTGCTTTTTACGGATGGCTATCAATCTTTTTATCGTGTTGAATATTTTGGATTGCGGAGATTCCTTGCCACTTAATTTTGATATGATATTCCAATCCTGTTTAGGACGATTCACCCATCTGCTATCATCCTTTTTGGCCTCATCTTTTAAAAATGAGTAATCGTTCAGGGTTCCAATTTCATCCCCAGCATAGATCATAGGTATTCCTCCAAAAGAAAGAATGATTCCGTGAAGCATAATTATTTTGGAAACAGCCGCTTCGATTAGTTTGGAATCATTTTCTTTTAACGCTTTCTCGAGACCTAGTAAGGAAGCACCGCTTCCCGTAATTCTTCCATCTTCTGTTTTGGGATTGTACATAAAGAGCAAGCCGGTTGAGGGCGACCAATCCAACCGTTGACAATAATAATCCAACAAAAATTTACGGTGTTGGTGTGGATTCCAGCCAATTTCCTGGATAAAGCGGTCCTCATAACCCAGACCAATATCGTCATGGCAACGAACATAATTAATCCATGTGCAATCCTGTGGTTTTTCAGGTACGCTGGTCAGACTTTTGTACAGCAATAAGGTCTTTTTGGTCGCTATGGAATTCCACAAAAGCGCCATTAAAGAGGCGTTGTATGCAATCTCACATTCGTTACCCCTTCTTGATTCCTCACCAAAATATTTTACGATTTCCAGTGGAGCAACAATGGCCTCTGCCAAGAAAATAGTTCCTGGAGCCGCCACCTGTAAGCACATGCGAAACAATGAAATCAGTTGATGGGCCTCGGGAAGGTTTTGGGAGATGGTTCCCATTTTTTTCCAAAGAAAGGCCAGCGCATCAAAACGCACCACATCTACGCCTTGGTTAACCATTTTCACAAGATTGGTGAGCATTTCCAAGAAGACCTCGGGATTCGTATAGTTCAAATCCCATTGGTAACTGTTGAAAACGGTCATTACCCAGCGTTCCATTTCTGGGATATAGGTAAAATTTCCTGGGGAAGTTTCTGGGAAGACCTCGGGCAACGATTTTTCGAACTCTTTTGGAATCACATCGTCGCCATAGGTGTAATAAAAATCCTGATATTTTTTATCGCCAGCCTTGGCTTTTTTTGCCCACTGGAATTCATCGGAAGTGTGGTTCACCACAAAATCCAACATCAAAAACATATTTTGTTTACGTAATTCTTCGGTAAGCGCCATAAGATCTTTGGCAGTACCATATTGCTTTGCTACCCCGTAGTAGGCATTTACGGCATAACCACCATCGTTTTCACCCTTTGGACGAGGTGTAATGGGCATTAAGTGCAGAAAATTGACCCCCAAATCCTTCAAATAAGGCAACTTTTCCTGCAAGCCTTTAAGGTCCTTATTAAAATGCTCCACGTACAACTGCATACCAACCATTTTTTCGGATTGATACCAGTTACCGCTTTTGATTCGAGCTAAATCCTGTAGTTTTAGTTCTTCAGGTCTGGATGCAAACAGCTTTGGGAGTAGCTTCAATAGTTTATCAAAAGCCTTGCTGTGCTTTTCTTCCGGATAAAGTGAATGGAACAGTTGCTGTATGAGTCCAAGATTGGCAGCGAGCCTTAATTCAAAAAGTGAATCAGGGTTCTTTTCCTTTGCTTTGGAGGAAATCAAATGGTGTACAGTGGCTTGGTTCATAGGGCTTCGAGTTGCGATTTTGTAGGGAGTGCAACGATTGCCCCATAATTTGTTGTGGTGATCGCTCCTGCCTTATTTGCCTTTTTCACCATTTGCAAAAGCAAGTCTGTATCTTCAAAAATTTTGTTGAAGCTCCCTAGATCTGCGATTTGATAGAGCAAACATCCAATAAAGGCATCACCGGCACCTGTAGTATCCACAGGTTTTACTTTGATGCTGGGCACTGTTTTCTTGATGCCATTGCTGCTTAACAAAGTACCCTCTTTGCCTAAGGTAATGGTGATAATCTTGGTGCCCACTTCATGGAGAAAATCGCAGGCTTCGTTCATATCTTCTTTTCCCGAAAGAATTTGTGCCTCCTCCAAACTGAATTTGCACAGATGTGATTTTTCTATAAAAGGCATGCATTTTTTTATGAACTGCTGCTCGTTGTTTTTCCAAAGATCGCCTCTGAAATTTGGATCAAAACTGATGAACATTTCCTTCGTTAGTGCATCAAAAAGATACTTGCCATAGGTCTTTTCCAAAGCCCCTCCTAAAAGGGCAGTCGCAGCTCCTAGATGGAGTATGTTCCCATGAAAACCCTTTCGCAGTGATGGGTCATAAGACAGTTCCTTGTCGGCACCTCGGCTAAATACAAAATCCCGTTCCCCATCTTCCGCCAAGGACACGAATGCCAGCGTGGTAAACGTATCACAGATTTGCGCCAAGGAAATATCAACCCCTTCCTTTTTTAGCACATTGAGTAAAAAGCTTCCAAAGGGGTCGTCGCCCACACTTCCAATGAACACCCCCTTACCTCCGAGCTTTGCAATGGCGCAGGCAACATTGGCAGGTGCTCCACCCGCCTTTTTGGTAAAAGTGGTCGCTTTTGAAAGGTCACTTCCCTGATTTTCGGCAACAAAGTCAATTAACAATTCGCCTACGCAGAATACCTTTTTCATATTGGGAATGAAAATTAGATATCCAATGTAAGGAGAAAAAGGGTGCTACTCCAAAATTTTATGTGCAAGAATGGTAAAATAGGAAGTTGAAGTATCTTGACATAGGGATTCTCTGGCTTTGGCTTCAAGTATCTTGTCTTTTTGTAAGGCTTCAGGTTCGAAAAGAAAGGACACCTCTAAACGTTGTTCTGTGGAGAGTTTTTGAAGCAAACTACTACCAGACTCCATGATTTCCATGATTTCTACATCGAACACATGAGCTTTCGAATCTCCACAGATTTCCTTATCTCCTGTGAATGCTTCCACGATTTTAATTTTGAACATCACTTCATTGGGGCCCAACAATTGTTGATCTATGGGAAGCCCGTCGTTTTGTGAAGCATCTTCATTCTGGGAAGTTTCCAAAAGTTCATCATTGGATTGGTTACACGAATTGCCCAAAAATAATAACAGGATTAAGATGAGGGGTTTCATAAACCTTGTTTTAAAGAATATACGTAAAAATGATATCATTGGATGTTATAAAAAAGGCGTGAGTTAAATCACGCCTTTTTCATTTACAGTATGCAATAGTCTATTGTTTAATGATTTTGAAATCTTCATTGGTGTTCGGACCGGTAACCTTTACAAAGTAAATACCGGAAGGACTGTTGGAAGCATTCCAAACAAAGGGATTAGAGCTGTCCACTCCTGTTTGCTCAAACACTTTCTGTCCAACAATATTGAAAATCTGGGCACTTAGCTTTCGATCAACGCTGTTTTTCACGGCAAAAGAGAACTCATCCGTAGATGGGTTCGGCCAAACAGCAGTTATGATCTCCGGTTCCACTGTTGCCAGGTTTTGTGGTTCTTGCGGAGTAGCATCCGCAGTCCCTGAAGGAGCTATTTCTGCCGCCGCATCGCCAGTGGAAGCATTATCTACCATACCAAAAATTTGGAAAACCAAGTCTTCAGGAGGTCCTCCCAAAGCCAATGATTTAGGTGTCCAGTCCACCGCACCGGTACCAAATAGGTCCGCATTGTCCCTAAAGGAAGCTTCACTACCGATCAATCCGTTCTGGGTCAACCAGAACCATTGTGTTGCATTTGGGGTAAAGTTCAGATTGGCGTACACCGATAACCAATACGTTCCAGGTTGCAGCACAACAGCTTCGGGAAGGTCCAAACTCAAATTCGCATCCGTGGGATCTGATGTTGGTGTCAATGCCCCACTATCATAAACCACTGCTCCTGGAAGTCCACCATTGTTCTCATAGATAACTACGGTAGCACTAGTCAGTAACGGGTTGTTGTTTGCACCTCCAAAAGCTACGATATTGTTAATGGTCCACTGGCTTCCATCTGGCACAATGAAATCATCTGCAGATTGCGCCAATGCCCCTCCAAAATCAGGGAACAATTGTGATGGAGTACTACTTACAGAACCACTATTTTGCTCGTAAATCGGCAAATCAGTTAGTGTAACCGTAAACCCTTCTGCTACTTGCTCTCGGCCTGAGGTGGCAATCAGTCCGATAGCGGCCGAACCTTCAGTATCTGGAGTAAATGACAGTTTTATAACGTCTCCATCCAATACGGCGGTTACCAAATCGGGATTGGAATTGGTCAACTCAATGGAAATTGATCGTCCTCTGGAGCTGACAAACAGATCCTGTATATTCACTTCTTGATCTGGGCTACTAATGGGCAGTAGCAAATCAGGCAACAAATAGGCCGTGCTCAAGGTAGCTTCAGGGGAACGGGAAGCAAAGAATCTTGCATTGTAAATTCCGTTACCATGGGCGGCCACGGCTACAAAACCATCCTCACGGGTTCTTACCTGTGGAACCACTACATTGCCCACTATGCAGGGCTCCCGATACCAACGTGTACGGTCCCCATTCAAATAATATGTTGCATAGAGTCCTGTGCTGGTTCCTACAAAATAGAGGTTATTGTTACCGTTAATGGAAAACCATCTCACTGAAGGCCCATTTCCGGTTCCGTCCTCATTTTGTTCTAAGTTACCACTGATGCTCTCCCATGTCTCACCTGCATCCTTGCTCATAAAGATACTTTTGATATTGTAGTTGGAGAACACGGCAAATACTCGATCTGAGTTGTTGGGATCTACATAGATTTGATTTATGTTTCCAGGAGGAAGCCCTTTTCCAGAAGAAATATCTACTGGGGTTTGATCATCAATATTTGCATTTTCAACTTTAAAAATCAGTCCGCTTGAAGTACCGTAGTACAATCTGTTCGCTACTGGAAATCTAGATACATCCAATCCAGTAATTACGGAGCCATCTGGTGTGGCTGTTTGATTCTGCACTACCCAATTGACGGTTGCTGGCGCATTGGAGAACAAGGGAATTTCATCCAAGTTGTTATTTCGCCACATGCGGTCGCCAGCAGGCATATACATAATGTTGTCATTGATTGGGTCCAAAATAAAAGGTGCTACAAAATCGAATCCACTTGCCCCAGCAGGTCGCACTCGGGTGAAGGAAATGAAGTCTCCAGCCTCGTTGAAATTGAAGCGATATACATTACCAAACTGGGACGATACATAACGGGTGAGTCCGCCATCGGCTATGGCATTATAGGATCCGTCCCCACCAAAGTCCTCTTCCCAGGGATCTTTTCCATTGGTGGAGTTCGTAAACCAAGTTCCGTTATCCTGGAAACCTGCAACCACATCCTGACTATTTCCTTCTGGATCTATCGCAATGGCATAGGGTTGCGTGGTAATATAGCTGTTGTTCAACGAAGTCCAACTTACAGGTTCCGTGGTAATCGAAATGTCCTCAGTAACATGCACACCTCCATCATTGGCAGATATCACTTTATTTGGATTGGAAGGTAGGAACACCAAGTTGTGCTGATCTGGATGATGGTTTGGATACAATGCAAAACTATTGGCAAAAATAGTGTAGCCACCAATCCAGCTTTCGAACCCAGCCGGAGTTGTAAATCCTGTGGTAGATCGATATAAGTTGGTGCCTCCCAAAAAGATCAAATCCGGGTTGGTTGGATGAACCTTTATGACCATATTATAGGCACCCTGTAGATTCAAGTTACCAGCAACCCCTCCAATAGTTGTGGGGAGATTTGCCGTAAGATCGACCCATTGCTCTTCTGGTGTTTCTGCATCAGCTTGATATCTCCAAAGAAATGCTTCACCGGCATTGCTAAGATCGTACGAAAAGAAGTAAACCCTGTTTTCATCGGATGGATCATAGGCCATAATCGTTCTTCCGAAGGAAGGAAATAGACCTTCAGGGGTGATGTCGGTCCAAGTATCCCCATCTTTAGAGGTATAGAAGCCGGCATTTTCACCTCCGAAGATATCCACAGTACCATAAATGGTGCCACTGGGAGTTATAATAACTTCGGTTTGGCTATCAAATCCGCTGGGCAATACTTCATCAAAGGATCGCCCTCCATTTTTGGAACGGAAGAGACCATCAAAAGTGGCCGCATACACGTGTCCATTTTTAGGATGTACTGCCAAGCTATTAATCAAATCAAAAGAAGAAAAGGAAGTTACATCATTATCCGTAGTGTTCCGTAAACGAAACCAAGTTCTACCATTATTATAGGACTTGTAAATTCCTGAACCTTGGTAGAAAGCTCCTGGGGCACTTGCGGAATTTCCAAAACGTTCACCAGAGGCGTAGTACCAAATATGTTGCCTCTTTTTTCTAGGATCTTGCACAATGGCGGTGACACTGGGTGCTTGACGCTTTCGAGTGACCCTTTTCCAGGTTTGTCCTGAATTGGTTGAACGCCAAAGTCCTCCGGAAACGCCTCCTGCAAAAACTATGTTTTCGTTTTTCATATCCAGGGCCAATGCTCTGGTCCTTCCCCCGACATTGGCTGGTCCCCTGTTCCTAAAATAGAAATACTTCTTTTTTGAAGCTTCACCACCATAGGTCTTGGACATTTGTTGTTGGATATCGGTTGAATCGATTTTTCCAACAAACTCCACTTCCCTTTCGCGGATATTTTCAGGGATTTTTTTGGTAAAAGGATCTTGTACCTGCCTAAATTCATAAGCCATACGATCCTCTGCACGGTCGCCTACAGCTTTTGGTGCTGCTCCTACCGGACCTGTTTTGCTGTCGTAAAGTTTGGATTGCTTGTAAAGATTATGCCCTTTTTGTGGTGCATCATCATGTGTCTTTTTCAAATCCTGTGCTACCGAAGTGCCTGAAAGCATCAGGAAAAAGGCAGTAAGAAAAGGAAATAAAGGTTTAGTGAGTAGAGGTTTTTTCATATAGTTGAAGTTAAAAGAATTAGCTTTCCAATATAACAAAAAAGCCCATACTTGTTAAATTATTCCTACCATGATCGATGAAATGCACTATTAATTAAAACTTATGAAATTGTTAAAATAAAGAGGCCCAAGTATAATTTAAAGTTTACATCCATTTTGAGTGTGTAAAGGGGTTTGTTGTGTATAATTGTCAAAAATTTGACTATGAGGACATTGGTAATCGGAGACATCCATTCTGGCTTGAGAGCATTGGAACAGGTTTTGGCAAAGGCAAAGGCGGGTACAGAGGACCATCTTATTTTTTTGGGGGATTACGTAGATGCTTGGAGCACTGCTGTTGAAACGGTCGATTTTCTTATCGAATTGAAAAAGGAGTTCAATTGCACTTATATAAGAGGAAATCATGATGAGCTTTGTAGGGATTGGTTGCTGACCCAGAAAGAGAATCCCCAGTGGTTGATTCACGGAGGAAGGGCAACAAGGGATTCATACTTAAAGGCTGACAAAGAAACATGGGAATGTCATCTGGAGTTTTATGCTGGTTTGGATAACTACTATTTGGATTCGGACAACAGACTTTATCTGCATGCCGGATATACCAATTTAAAGGGAGTGGATTTCGAATATTTCGACGAACTGTTTTATTGGGATCGAACACTATGGGAGTTAGCAAGGGCCTTGAATCCTGAATTAAAACCCCAGGATAAGGATTTTCCCTTGAGGTTGACGCACTATAAAGAAATCTTCATCGGGCATACACCCCTTTCCAAAAACGGTCTGGCCGTACCTCAAAGGGGGGCCAATGTCTGGAATGTGGATACTGGGGCCGCTTTTATGGGTTCATTGACAATAATGGATGTGGAAACCAAAGAGTTTTGGCAAAGTGACCCTGTGCATACGTTATATCCCGGGGAGCGTGGTAGGAACTAGGAAGATTTCTTATTTGGGCTAAAACTTTCCAGCTCTGTGCTTATCTTGCCATTTGGCCAAGATTTTCCATTTTCCTTCGTAGGCCATTTTAGCTTGCATTGGCCAGGAAGCAGGATCATGAATCCGGTATCGCTTGCCTCCGGAATTTAATACTTCTTGACATTTGACAGTGGAAACTTCGGACAGGTCTTTCCATGTAGTGATTCCAAAATTGTGGAACAGGCTTTCAATTTTTGGGCCAATTCCCTCTACAATTTTTAAATCGTCTTCCCTGATTCTTCGCCCCATGGCGACTTTGGCAGTGGCCCCATCAAAATATGGAGTGCTACGTGAAGGAGAAGCTTTGGTAGGTGGAGTTGGTATTGTTCGCGTTGCTGCCGCGTTGCTGGCTATGGAAAGTGTTTTTTGGCATACCTCTAAATCTGCTCTCAGCTTTGCGTTTTCAATTTCCAGGGGATTGTATCCCCCAGATGCTTGCGAAGATTCCTTTGTTTTACTTCTTCCGATGAGGTATCCAAGAATCCCAGAGAGAATCCCAATAACTATCGGAATGATCCAATACCAAATATTGACGGTTTCAAAATCCATTGGTTAGGCGTGTTGGTTTAGTGTTTAGTCTGTGGTTCAAGCCAGCGAGATTCCAAAAGGGCTAATTCGCTGTACTACAAAATATTAAAAAAATACTAAAAATCAGCATTTACCTCCATGTTGTTATGGAGCACGGACACACCAACCTCAAAATCGGAAAACAACAAATGGTAAAAAAAATACCGATTATACACTTTTTGGCACCAGTGATACGATTCGATATAAATGGTATGGCAAATAGTAGGAAATTAGGCGTATATATTAGGTAAGGAACCCTATTTCTCCCGACGAAGTTCCGGCACTGAAATAGGGTTTAAATTTAAGTTTGAGTTAGTTAAGTTGGTTTAAAGACAGCCGATTCTATGTTCATCGAGAATCGGCTTCTTTTTTATAGATCGAATTTGATGCCTTGGGCCAATGGAAGTTCGGTAGTGTAATTAATGGTATTGGTCTGGCGTCGCATATAGACCTTCCAGGCATCCGAACCACTTTCACGACCTCCACCGGTCTCTTTTTCACCACCAAACGCACCCCCAATTTCGGCCCCAGAGGTGCCTATGTTCACATTGGCAATACCGCAATCACTTCCTGAAGCAGAGAGAAAACGCTCCGCTTCCCTAAGGTTGTTGGTCATAATTGCTGAGGACAACCCCTGTACCACCCCATTTTGTTGGGCAATGGCATTTTCGACTTCACCAGAATATTTTAATAAATATAGGATGGGAGCAAAAGTTTCCTCCTGCACAATTTCGAAAGCGTTTTCAGCTTCAACAATGGCAGGTTTCACATAACAGCCACTTTCATATCCGTCTCCGGACAAGACTCCTCCTTCAACCAAAATCCGTCCGCCCTGATTTTCGGCAGCGACCAATGCATTTTGATACATTTTTACGGCATCGGTGTCAATTAGTGGTCCAACATGGTTGTTCTGATCTAAAGGATTGCCTATTCTAAGTTGTTGATAGGCGTCCACAATGGCATCTTTTACCTGATCATACATGGATTCATGGATAATCAATCTACGGGTAGAGGTGCAGCGCTGACCTGCCGTACCTACCGCACCAAATACAGCACCGATTACTGTCATTTTAATATCCGCATCAGGAGTAACAATAATGGCATTGTTTCCCCCAAGTTCCAAAAGGGATTTTCCCAATCGGGCAGCAACGGCTTGCGCCACAATTTTTCCCATCCGGATAGATCCTGTGGCAGAGACCAAAGGAATTCTTTTGTCTTGCGTCATAAATTCCCCGACTTTATAATCCCCGTTGATAAGAGATGAGATTCCTTCCGGGAGGTTGTTCTTTTTTAGAATTTCCGCAATGATATTTTGGCAGGCGACTCCACACAAGGGTGTTTTTTCTGAAGGCTTCCAAACGCAAACATCTCCACAGACCCAAGCCAAAGCTGTGTTCCATGACCAAACGGCCACTGGAAAATTAAAAGCTGAAATGATACCCACTACGCCAAGGGGATGGTATTGTTCGTACATGCGGTGCCCTGGTCTTTCCGAATGCATGGTTAAACCATGAAGCTGCCTAGAAAGCCCAACAGCAAAGTCACAGATATCAATCATTTCCTGTACTTCCCCCAATCCTTCTTGGTAGGACTTGCCCATTTCATAAGAGACCAATTTTCCCAGAGGTTCTTTGAGTTCCCTGAGCTTTTCTCCAAACTGCCGTACAATTTCCCCTCGTTGTGGAGCCGGAATCGAACGCCATTCCTTAAAAGCCTTGGTGGCGGTCGTCATCACCTTTTCATAATCCTCCTTTGTGGTCGTTTTTACTTTTCCGATCAGTGCACCATCCACTGGCGAATAGGAGGATATAATTTCACCAGATCCAAAATTGTCCGAACCCGTTGAAGTTCCTTCATTTATCTCACCGAGCCCAAGTTTTTCAAGGGCCTCCTCAATTCCGAATGCAGTAGCAGTCTCTAACATTTATAACTTTTTAAGCGTGAATTGTTATATTTTTTCAAAACTACGAATAATCCGAAGTAAAGGACGAAGAATTCTCAAAGGAAATAGTGCAGCAACAACAACAGGATTCCCAAAAGTGCGGGAAGTGCCTGAACCGTAAATATTTTTTTGGATGCGGTAGCTGCGCCGAAGATTCCTGCCACAGCAACACATCCCAAAAAGAAAAGTGCCACGTACAGTTGCCAATCCGGATTTTTTATCAATAAAGACCATACCAGTCCAGCCGCTAAAAACCCGTTGTATAGCCCCTGGTTGGCCGCTAATGTTTTGGTGGGTTCAAATAAGTGATCGGGGAAACTTCGGAATACTTTTTTAGCCTTAGTGGTCCATGCGAACATTTCTAACCATAAAAAATAAAAGTGCAGAAACGCAACGATGGCAATAATTATTTTAGCGGTCAAGAGCATAATCAATCTTTTGCAATGAAACGTTCATCTACGGGCATCACAGTGCCACAATTGTTACAAGTACGCAATTTCTTTGAACTGTAAAAGTGTTTGAAATGCGCCAAGAAGTCTTTTTCAATGTCGTGCAGGGTAAAGTAAGCTTCATACAGCTTGTTGTTGCAGTTGTCACAGAACCATAACAGTCCATCATCCACATTCATATCTGCTCTTTTTCTTTCGACGACCAAACCGACTGATCCTTCATGCCGTACAGGAGAATGCGGTACTTTGGCAGGGTGCAGGTACATATCGCCCGGACCGAGTTTCATGGTTTTTTTTTGACCATCTTCTTGAATATGGACCTCAATATTGCCTTCCAATTGATAAAAAAGTTCTTCCGTCTCGTTATAGTGATAATCCTTTCTTGCGTTAGGACCGGCAACGATCATCACAATGTAATCACCGGCATCTTTGTACAGATTTTTATTGCCGACTGGGGGTTTCAGGGTATCCCTGTTCTCGGCTATCCATTTGTTCAAATTGAAAGGTTCCCGTATCGCCATGGCCAAAGATTTTACGAAAGGTATAAAATTCCTTTCTGGGAACATAGCGTTTGTCAAATGTGCCTATTCCACATGCATAAAAATCTGGGTAAAATAGGGCCTCCCTTCTTTGTCCAATTG
>JANQRD010000164.1 GCA_028284725.1 Allomuricauda sp.
ACATGGACGACGGCTTAAATATCCATGGCAATTACGCAGTGGTGGATCGTCTCATCGACAACAATACCTTGGCATGCAAAATCATGCACCGTCAACAACTGGGTTATGAATTTGCAGAACCTGGTGATACCATAGCGATTATCAGTCCCAACACCTTATTGCCAACAGGAGAAACTATTGTGGTCAAGGGTGTGGAAATTGTCAATGGGGCTTACTTCGAGATAAAAACGGAAGCACCCATGAAAAATATAAATCAGGGTCTGGGTCTGGACAATGTGTCCTGGATTGCCGACCTGGAAATGACGGGCTGTTCCATCGGAAACAACTGGGCACGTAGTGTACTTGTAAAAACGGCAGGTAAATCTGTAGTCACCAACAACAAATTCTATTCCTCCATGCAGGGTTTTCGCAATTGGGCCGATATGAGTTGGTTTTACGAGTCGGGCAATGTTAAGGATGTTTTGATCAGTGATAACGAATTCATTGACCTCTGTCGGGTTGGGGCAGACTATCCGGTAATCGTCATCTATCCACAGACCAAAGAGGCCCGGACTATTCCTCCAGGGTATTACAACAGTAACATCAAAATTGTAAACAATACAATCAGGACTTTTGATAGGGGTATTCTATATGCTTTTTCTGTCGATGGTCTAACCTTTGAAAACAATAATATTATCAGAACAGAAACTTTTGAACCCCTGTTCCCGGATAAACCAGTAATTGAAATAGAGCATTGCAAAGATGTCCGTATTACCAATAACAACTATGTGGGCAAACCCAAAGCAGATGTTAAGGTGGATGCCCATAGCATAAAAACGACCACGATTAAAAGAAACAAGGGTTTTGATAAAAGACTGGGAAAGACAGACAATCATTCCAACTAGCTATGATCTTGCGGCATGTCATAAGAAGCTTTATAGTGATCGCAGTGGTCACTTCGGTCTGTTATGGTCAAACCAAAACCAAGGTAGGTCAACTGGTTCCTTTCAAGAAAGGCGTTGCCAAAAAAATAGGCGGCGGCTCCACTAACAATGCGGTCTATTGGAATCCAGCCAGTATCAACAGTTACGAGGCCGCCAATGTATTGGGTTATGGTGCGGCAAGGGGCAATCTGAACCATAGGGATTATTGGAGGGATGGAAAGGTGATCACTGAAAAATTTGAACGTTTTATTGGGTGGTACAAGCACGGGGTACAGCCCCTATTGCTGTTCAACCATTACCCAAAAAAAGATGATCCTGTGGGTGGATATGATAAATGGTACGCCATTGGCAAAGCTTTTGCGGAAAAGTTTCGCCCCAACAGTGATTTTTTACTTTCAAAGGGCATCAAGGATTGGGGCATTACAGATTTTATGGCATTCAACGAACCAGAATGGCACATCATTAGACATCCGGGCACTATGTCAGCTGCAGAATATAAGCAGGCCTTAAAAGGGTTGGCCGATGGCGTTCATGCCGTAGACCCTACCCTTAATGTAAGTCCCGGTGGATATACCTTTCCCCTTTGGGAAAACGTACTGAAAGACCTCCCCAATGTGGAGGTACTTCAATTGGTAAAAGCCATTGCACCACTATACAATGATGGCACCCTCCACGCCCTATACTTGCACCCCTATGTCCGTAAAGGGGAATTTTTGAAAAGTAGGTCAGCACAAAAGATATTCGACAATACAAAGAAAGCCTTCAACATTGCCCGCGACATTCATTTTGCCGTCCTAGAATATTGCTATGCCGGATCGTACGTGGTCAATGGACAAAAAGATGATACCGCAGGCATTGATGAAAATGCCAATACAGCGGAATTCTACGGGGAAGCCTCCGAACAGGAAAAGGCAATTGGCCAAATGGCAGCTTTTTGGGATAATATGACCGTCACGGGCAACAAAGGCCAACCAGTATCTGACTATGTGCTTGCCTGGGAACCACTTTCCACCTACCTCAACAATCTTAATTGGGGGCTCGCGAAAAACAAAGCCCCTTATGAAGGCAGGATGGCAGCCAATATCATTCAACTCAATACATTCCTTACCAACGGCATGACGTTCACTTCCATTGATCGCGAAAATGAAATTTACACCCTGGAAGGGAATGGCAATAAGCTAATCGTTTGGCAAAATTTGGATGGATGGTCTCCATTGGCAGGGGAAAGTTTTACCATCGCTAATATCCCAACCAATTCAAAAAGATTGGACGTGTTTGATGCCTTGGCATGGGAAAGCGGCCGAGGGTTCAGTGGGAGGCCCAAACCGGTTCAGCAGCATAACCTTTCTGCTATGCGATCTATTGTTGTGAAAGGACTGGAAAAAGGCCGAACCTATCTTTTTATGCTTTGGGATAATGAAGTTAAGCACTTGGCCCCATTAATAAGTATGAAAGAAGAAATTAAAAAAGGAACTGTGCACATTACTGGAAATGTCAAGACCGAAGTTGGTATCCTCGCCAACCGAATGTACAACGGAGCGCATCTGATCGTCGAATTGCCTACAACCGAGGACATTGACTATATCTGGGAAAAACCCCCACCGGGCCTGAACCGAATAAGGATAACAACAATGGATAAGAATGGTTTGTTAAACACCACGGAACGGGAGCTCAAAATACTCCATAGGGACAATAAACTTCTGGCGGCCATTGCCGATACCTATATAAGGGGCCATCACAAGCGGTACAGCCAGAAAAACTTCAATGCAATGAATGTACTGGAAGCAAAAACCGGAGGCGAAAAAGCCATACGCTATCCCTATCTGAAATTCGATCTGAAGAACGCTCCCAAAGTGTTCAAACAGTGCTTGCTGAGGCTTAAGGTGAATGAGAACAGTGATTTTGTCAATAACAAATGTATTGCATTTGGCATCAAGGATGACTCATGGCATGAGCACACAATTACATGGGACATTGCACCGGAGAAAGACGCACACCTTGGTACAAGTCCCGTACCGGCTCCTGGCGAATGGATCGTTTTTGATGTTACCCAATTCGTAAGGGAACAAATAAATGGTGATGGCAAAGTCTCTTTCAGGTTGGAAAAACCCAATAGAACCTATGTCAGTTTTTATAGTCGGGAATCACACCCTCTCAATGTTCCAATCCTAATTTTTGAATGATGTATATGAAACAGCTCTTTTTTTTAAGCATACTGGTGATTGCAATTTCCTGTCAATCTAAAGTGGAAAATGACAAATCTGAGCATAAGCAAAAGCCCAACATCGTAATTATTTATGGCGATGATCTGGGTTATGGCGACCTTGGTAGCTATGGGGCCACCCATGTAAAAACACCGGCTATAGATGCAATGGCCGAAGGGGGCATGAAATTTACCGATGCCCATTGCTCAGCGGCAACTTGTACCCCATCGCGTTATGCACTCCTTACAGGAAGCTATGGGTTCAGGAGTCGTGCGGAAGTTCTTCCCGGTGATGCTCCCTTGCTCATCAATCCCGAAGTGGGAACGCTGCCATCTATGTTACAGAATGCAGGTTATACAACAGGAATCGTGGGTAAATGGCACCTTGGCCTGGGTATTGGTGATATCGATTGGAATGAGGCCATCAAGCCGGGTCCCTTGGAAGTGGGCTTCGACTATTCATTTATAATCCCTGCGACAGGAGACAGAGTACCCTGTGTTTTTGTGGAGGGGCATCACGTAGTGAGTCTGGACAAAGCTGACCCCATTACAGTAAGTTACGGAGAGCCAATAGGCATGGATCCAATAGGGACTGAACATCCAGAAATGTTGAAGCAGCAGGCAGATAGACAGCATAGTGAAACCATTGTCAACGGGATAAGTAGAATTGGTTATATGAGTGGAGGAAACACCGCACGGTGGAAAGATGAGGACTTTGCGGATGTCCTTACCGATAAAGCTGTCAGCTTTATAGATGACAACAAAGAGAAACCTTTCTTCCTTTTCTTTTCTTTTCATGATATACATGTACCACGTGTTCCCCACGAAAGGTTCAAAGGCACCAGTGGAATGGGCCCCCGTGGTGATGCCATAGTACAGATGGACTGGTGTGTGGGTGAGTTAAAAAAAGCATTGCAAGAACGCGGTCTTTTAGAGAACACCTTGGTCATCTTTACCAGCGACAACGGCCCAGTGTTGGATGACGGCTATGAAGACCAGGCAGTCGAGTTGTTGGCCGAACACAACCCCAATGGACCATTCAGGGGAGGTAAATACAGTGCCTACGAATCTGGAACCCGTGTGCCCACCATTGTTTACCGACCTGGCCATGTAAAACCGGGAGTAAGCAGCACGTTGTTGAATCAAGTAGACCTATATGCAAGCCTTGCAAGTCTTGTAGGTGAAAAATTGCGTCCAACGGATGCACCCGATAGTTTCGATTACCTTGATAGCTGGCTCGGAAAAAGCAATGAAGGAAAGACAGTGATGTTGGAAGAAGCATATACCCTTGCCCTTCGGGACAGAGATTGGAAATACATTTTACCGGCAGAGAAAGGGTTCACCACCTGGGTGGAAGATGTGAAGGACATAGAATCTGGTTTAAGTTTGGAGCACCAACTCTACAATCTTTCAGAAGATATTGGAGAAAAGGTAAATCTCGCCGACCAATACCCGGATAAAGTAGCAGCAATGAAAGCCAAAATTGAAGCGATATTGGAAAATGGCACAAGGCCGGAATGGGATAGGACACAGACGACTTTCGACCAGTAAAATTTAAAAAACACTGGACTACTGATAACATTGGAAAACTTAAAAACATATTATGATTAAACCATGTTATTTCTTTTGGTTGATTTTTTGGTTTTTGCATGCCTGCAAGCCTTCTCCCAAGAATAAGCCACTTGAAAAGCAAATACAAATTCCTAACCTTTTGGTCATCATGACCGATGAGCACAATTTTCGAACGTTGGGCTGTTATCGCGATTTGCTTTCCACTGAACAAGCTTTTGTTTGGGGCGATAGGCTCGCCGTTAAAACCCCGAACATCGATTTTCTGGCCGACAACGGCACACTTTTTTCAAAGTTCTATGCCGTGGCCCCGTTGTGCTCCCCGGCAAGAAGTTCGTTCGTGTCAGGTATTTACCCACAACACACGGGTGTACAGGAAAATGACCAGCCCATGCGTGATACCGTTGTGACCTTTGCCAAAATCCTGAAAGAAAACGGTTATGCAACGGGCTACGCGGGCAAATGGCATTTGGATGGTATGGGCAAACCACAATGGGGGCCCGAGCGGCAATTCGGTTTTGCGGACAACAGGTATATGTTCAACCGCGGGCACTGGAAAAAGGTCGTCGATACTCCTAACGGCCCCTTGATCGATGCAGTAAATGCCAAGGGCGATTTTACCTATGCCCTCAATGGTGCGGATGAGACCTCGTACATGACCGATTTTCTGACAGATAAGACCTTGGAATTTATCAAAGAAAACAAAGAAGCACCATTTTGCTACATGGTCAGTTACCCTGACCCTCATGGACCCGATGAAGTCCGAGCGCCTTACGATACGCTCTACAACCACATGGCGTTCACACCTACGAAGACCTCCCTGAAAGAGGGCGACGATATTCCTTCCTGGGCCAGCAAACAACAACCAGAGGTTGACCAATCGCAATATTTTGGTATGGTCAAGTGCATTGATGATAATGTGGGCAGGCTTATCGATTACCTGAAGGAAAATGAATTGCTTCAAAATACTATAATCGTCTTTACAGCAGACCATGGCGACCTTCGGGGCGAACACCACCGGCGTAACAAGGGCGTTCCGATGGAAGGTTCGGCAAAGGTTCCCTTTATCGTCTATTCCCAAAACTTGGTACAAAAAGGAAAAACCATAAAAAATGCCTTCAACTCCGTTGATTTTGCTCCC
The DNA here is from genome assembly GCA_028284725.1 of Allomuricauda sp. GTDB lineage: Bacteria > Bacteroidota > Bacteroidia > Flavobacteriales > Flavobacteriaceae > Flagellimonas. Next base: position 5,837 of record JANQRD010000164.1, read on the forward strand.
AGCATATTGAACTTAATGGGATTTTCTTCGGATGAGGATATGCAGGGTATTGATTTTTCATCACTTTTGACCGCTTCCGATTCGAAAAATATTGATGACTTTACGGTAATGCGCAGTTCGAGCAACAAGAAAAAATGGATAGCCGCCGTAACGAGCCGCTACAAATTGGTGCTCTCAGAGCAAGACCCACCATGGTTGTTGGATTTGGAAATGAATCCAGAAGAGACCATCAACTATATTGAAACGCCCGAAAAAAAGGAAGTAGTCAAGAACCTGGCTGCGATGCTATCCGATTATGGACACACGTTTGAAGACCCGTATCTGAAGCATCCCAAAATCGCTGAGGACCTTTACATCCTGTTCAACCAATAAAAACGACCATGAAGAATTTGACAAGTATCGTATTGCTGACTACCCTCTTATGGGGTTGCCGACCAAAGGCACAAAATGATGGCACTTTGCAGGTCACGGTACCAGAACAGGTAGGCATGTCTGCGGAAAAACTCTCCTATATCGATTCTTTGGTGCATAGGTACAGTACGGCAGGAAAATTTCCGGGGGGTGTGTTCTTGGTGGCCCGAAAGGGAGAATTGGTCTATTACAAAAACTTGGGCAACAAGACTTTGGAAGCTGATGAACCCTATCAAAAAGACAATATTTTTAGGATAGCCTCAATGACCAAGGCAATAACCACAGTGGCCGTGATGCAGTTGTACGAGCGGGGTATGCTCGGTCTGGACGACCCCGTGTCAAGATACCTGCCCGCCTTTGAAAATCCCGTGGTATTGGACAATTTCAATGAGAAGGATTCCAGCTACACTACGGTTCCCGCAAAAAACACCATTACCATACGCCGCCTCTTGACCCATACCTCCGGTATCGGCAGCATCCGCTCAAAAACCCGAAACCTGTCGGCGATTTACAGTAAGCACTATGCAAACATCAGTAGCCTCAGTGTCAACCCACCGCTTTGGAATACCGAACAGCTTGTTGATAATTTGGCCAAAATGCCCTTGGCCTTTGAACCAGGCGAGCAGTATCTCTATGGATACAGCATGGATGTGCTCGGAAGAATTATTGAAGTGGTGTCTGGCAAACCATTTGATGTTTATCTGAATGAAAACATATTTGATCCCTTGGGGATGGTCGATACGCATTTTTATCCGCCCGAAGAAAAATGGGACAGGCTCGTGCCCATCTATGATTATAAAGGTGGAAAAATGGTCATGCGGGAAGGAATGGATCCCCTAGCAGCCCAAATTGCGGATCCGAACCACAAAATTCCGACCTACCATCGTGGCGGGGGTGGATTGACATCCACGACCATTGATTATGCAAGATTTCTTCAAGCCCTGCTCAAAGCAAGTCACGGTGTGGAAAATGGATACAGTACCGCAGCTGAGGACTACCACATTTTGGGGCGGAAGACCATTGAACTGATGACCTCTGACCAGTTTGAAAAATTGAACGAAAAGGGCAAGGGCCGTAACAACAATATTGGACTGTCGCACTGCTTGGGCTTTGCCCTGACCACTGCGACGGCCATGGATTCCCGAAGTCAGGGAACCTATGAATGGGGTGGGTCGGTAAGCACAAAGTTTATCGTTGATCCCAAAGAAGAACTCATTTTTATCGGCATGTCACAGGCGGTGCCCGTTTACCACCAAGAATTTTACGGAAAAATGATTTCTATAGTCTATGGGGCCATTATCAAATAAAGGGTACTTTTACTTTACTCTTTTTACTGATCAATTTTAAATAGCGAATCACTTCAATTAAAAATATGAAATGGACACCCAATGAAAATCGTTATGAAGAAATGCTTTACAATCGGTGTGGAAATAGTGGATTGCATCTACCCGCAATATCACTTGGTCTTTGGCAAAATTTTGGAAACGATGTTTCACATTCCAGAAAGCTGGAAATTTGCAAGACAGCTTTTGATTTAGGCATTACCCATTTTGACCTTGCCAACAATTATGGACCACCCCCCGGCAGTGCTGAGATTGCTTTTGGAAAAATGCTTCGAGAAGATTTTGCGGGTTTAAGGGATGAATTGATCATTTCTTCTAAAGCGGGATATGAAATGTGGCCGGGTCCCTACGGAGAATGGGGAAGTAGAAAATACATTGTGGCAAGCTGCGATCAATCATTGAAAAGGCTAGGGGTGGATTATGTGGATATATTTTACTCCCATCGCTTTGATCCAAATACTCCTTTGGAGGAGACCATGATGGCATTGGATCATCTTGTTACTTCTGGTAGGGCGCTATATGTTGGTATTTCTTCTTACAGTGCCAAAAAGACTAAAGAGGCTTGTTCCATACTAAAATCTTTGGGAACCCCATTTATTATACACCAACCAAGCTATTCCATGTTGAACAGATGGGTTGAATCAGATGGATTGTTGGATACCCTATCAACATTGGGGCTCGGCACCATAGTCTTCTCCCCGTTGGCACAGGGGATGCTTACCAATAAATACCTAACGCAAGTTCCTGAAAATAGTCGTGCCAAACAGGGTACCTCGCTATCCCAAAAGTTCTTGACCGAGGAAAACCTTTACAACATCAATCAGTTAAATGAAATCGCAGCGAGGCGAGACCAGACACTGGCACAAATGGCAATATCATGGGTGCTAAGAAAGGGCAATGTAACTTCTGCACTGATAGGAGCGAGCAAGACAGAGCAGGTTATAGATTGTATCGGAGCACTAAAAAATCTAGACTTCACTGAAGCAGAGCTTAATGAAATTGATAAATACGCCAAAGACGGTGGGATTAATATTTGGAGACAATCTTCAGAAGAAACGAGTTGAAAAATAGTGAGAATCTTGGGCAAAGTTCAATCAAACCTTCGTTTAAAGAATCTTTGTGAAGGGTTGCTTATAATAACGACCTTATTAGCTATTCTATCTTCAGGGATTCTACAGGATTTGATTTAGCAGCCGTATATGTCTTGTGACCTACCGTCAAAAGGGAAACCAGCCAGTAAAAGTGTTGCTTTTATATATCGTTTGATAGTATGAAATGGATTAGTTTATTCCATCAAAAAAAGTATAGTACCTATCTTTAAGGATTAGATCAACTAACAAACAAAGCTCTGTCAGATGATAGTCGCCCCACATGCTAGACTCGCTATTGGGCACTTTGCTTCCATCTGGGATGTAGTCCCAGTTATTTGGGTAATGGTAAAGAGTGTGGAGTAGGATACCTTGGTGTTCAATATCCGTACTCAAATATGTTTCTGATAACAGTGTTTCAAGTATCTTGAAGCCTTCGGCTGTATATTTCCTACTTTTTTCCGGCTCAGAACTCTTGAGCAACCTCCCTAAACGTATGAGCCCTTGGGCACCGATTGCAGCGGCTGAACTGTCCACAGGCTCAAATGCATTGAAGGGGTTTGCGATTTGATTTTGATATCGGCCCAATTTGTGTAGGTTCGGTGCACCTGTGTCCCAATAGGGAATGCCATCCAATGAGGAATGTTCGATGTAAAAGTCACAGGTTGCCCTAGAGGCTTTGAGAAAGACCTGTTTTACATAGCTCAGGTCATCAATCTTGGAATTCGATTCCTCCAAATACTCAAGCAGTTCGGTAAAGCCGAGCATGGCCCATGCCAAACCCCTGGTCCACGTGGTGTACCCCGAAAACCCTTGTTGCGAGTTTGGACACCTATATCGCCCATCATTGGTGTTGAATACAGATTCATGAGCAACACGGCCCCATTCATCAAATTGATCACGGCCTTCCCTGTAAAAGACAGCATATTTGGCAGTGGTCATTGCATGGTCTATGGTACGCTGTAAAAGATTTATCTCAGTATCATTCTCTTCATGCATTGCATGGCCAAGCTTATGTGCGGCTACCAGTACGCGACAGGTGCGAATAGTATCTACAAAGAGTGAATGTGGCCCGTTGAATGAATACAGATAGCCTTTTCCATCGACAGTACGGGACCATCTTTTGGCCTGTACCGCGCCTGATAGCTTTAATGCCAAACGGTAGTGTTCCAAATCACCCTGACTGGCAGTAAACCTTTTGGTAGTTGCCAATCTCAATAAATTACCATAAGTACTCATGATGGTAAACCCGTGGTCGTGTACCCCGAAATGGCTGATGTGGTGGGCCATCTTATTCAAGATATTCTCCTTTCCGATTTCGAGCATTTCTTGGTTTTCCGTGGCTTCAAATATCTGTAGGGGAATGCCGTATTGAAAGCCTTGGGTCCAATCCGTCCAACCGCGATTGGTATATTTTCCATTTTTTGTAAAAACTGGAGAACCCTTAGAGGTATCATATTCTTTTTCGACCAACCTGACTTTTTCACTTGCTAGGACCCAAAAACTGTCTAACTTTTTTTGAAGGGACTCTTTATTTGGTACAATTTTCATTTTCGTGCTTTATTGCAATGCTATCCATTGATGAAATCCATCAAACGCTTATCATCAAAAAGTGCATCAGGATGCTCTGGACTACCTTGATAGGCGGGATCTTTTTGATAAATATTATTGACAGTTATGGTATTGCTACCTTTCGATACAATAGCCTCTTTAAGGATAAAATTCAAATTGTTATTCGTAAAGGCATTGTTGAGACATGTTTTGTCTTCTCGGACTCCATAGGTGAGCAACCCCTGACCACCCCAATTGAATATGGTATTTCCTGTAACCTGAACGCCTTGAACCTTTTCTCGCATCTCTATTCCTATAGCTGCCTCGCCACCCTGCCTTTCGGATCCTGAATCAATTACCTCGTTGCCTGACAATATACCCCATGACACATTTTTCAGGTGTATTCCATTACCGCGATGCCAACAAAAAATATTGGAACTGATATTCAGCTCATGAGAATCTTCTACCCGTACGGCATCGAGAAGACATTGAAAGGTGCGGCATCCTGACAGTAATACACTGTTGCTGATGGAATGGATATGAAATCCGAACTTTTTGGGTTGGTGAACCATACAAGCGACAATATTGACAACTATAGATCTTTTACATTCTATTCCAGTTCCCCCAGCATAAGCAATACAGCCATGTATGAGGTTGGGCACATAATCCCCGCCACGTCCGCCGCGGGATAGGTTCTCCATAAGAATACCAGCTTCCTTGTTATTAGCCAATTTGCAGCTTTTGATCTCGCAAAGGAAAGAGTTGTTGCGCACCCATATTCCATACTTAGAGAAATTTTTGGCATATACGTCGGAGACAGTACAATCCCCACAATCATCCAAGAGTATGCCAGCTACGGAAGTATCAAGATTGCTGCCATCAATAGAAAATCTAGAAGCCATGGCACCATTGAATCCCTGACCATGAATACCGATGCCTTCTTTGTTGTTGTCTGTCAATTCCAAACGTGTGCCCCTACCAGATCCCCTGAGCGACACATTGTTTTTTAATTTTAAAGGCTGATCAATTGGGTATTTGCCTCTATGTAGGAAAACCTCCCCTCCGGTTTCGAGTAAGTCTATTGCCGTTTGTATCGCTGTGGCTGCATTTGATTTTTCAGCCACTATTTCATCGGTTACCTGACTCTTCACCACAAAAACTTCTCCTTGCGGGTATATTTTATAATCGTGTTCCATGCCAGGGGTAATTTCAGATTCACATGCGCTTACTCCTGTAAATAAAGCGGCAGAAATTGATGCGAATCCAAGGGATTTGTTGAACTTTCTTCGATCTATTGATTCCATTATATCCTATTGTTTTTTTAACTTTTATGATCATCAGTATTCCCACGGGATTTGGCATAGCGTGCTGCCTCAATATCAAAGCTCAGGGAATTGCCGGATGTAGACCTGTTGTTTTGTACTCCATTTTTGGCCATTGCGAATACTGAGGTGTCAAGTTGTAGCAATTCGCCCAAATAGTCATTTGCCAATGCCGTTAATGCACCTTTTTCGGATAGTTCAGTAATCAATCCGATCTGTCTGGCCCTATCTGTATCTATGGGTTTGGCCAGAAACACTATTTCTTTTGCTTTGGCCTCGCCCAACAGCCTTCGCAAACGAACAATTCCTCCCCATCCTGGAAGCCAACCATGTTTGAGCTCGGGGCTACAAAATGTAGCGCCCTTTTCTGCGAGTCTGAAGTCACAGGCCAAGGCCAATTCCAATCCGCCACCATAGGCATAGCCTCTTATCAATGCCAAGGTAGGTTTTGACAACTTTTCAAGTTGATTGAACACTTGATTGCCCAGTGTTATCCATTCTGAAATTTGTTCAGTGCCCAAAGAACCGAATTCCCTTAAATCGGCTCCAGTAGAAAAAGCGCGATTACCGGCACCTTCTATCGTTACTGCCTTGACCAAGGGGTTGTTTTCTGCTTCATTTACTGCTAACTGTAATGACTTCATCATCTCCATGCCCATACAGTTCATTTTCTCAGGAAAATTGAGAATGATCTTCAATAGATTTCCCTCTAAGACTGTTATCACCTTTTGGCCGTTCATTTGTGAATTAGTTTGTTTGCATAATCTGTTTCAGGCCCAATGGAACATCGTCAAAAATCCTTTCATCCATTATTTTTAAGTCTGGAGAAATGGATGGTCTGAATTCCATCATGGACAGAACATCTTCTTCCAAGTCCAACCCCGGGGCTATTTCGATAAGTTCGAGACCATTATCGATAAGCTGAAACACCGCTCTTTCAGTGCAGTAGAGTACTTCTTGACCTCTACTAATGGCATATTTGCCATTGAAGGTTACCTGTTCTACACTTTCTATGAACTTTTTAGATTTTCCTTTGTTGAGCAATTTCAATTCTCCTCTTTCCATTTCAACAGTGGTCTTTGTAGCAAATCCTCCACAGAAAACCACTCTTTTCGCATTCTGCGAGATATCGATAAATCCACCACATCCAGTAAATATGTTCCCAAAGCGACTTGAATTGACATTGCCACCCCCATCGATTTGGGCAAACCCAAGAAAACAGATATCAAGACCTCCACCGTGAAAAAAATCAAATTGGTAGCTGTCATCCACAATGGCAGAGGGATTATACATGGCCCCAAAATTCAATCCTGTGCTAATTACCCCACCGATCGGCCCCTGCTCTATAAGGAAGGTAATATCTTCAAGAAGATTTTCTTTTTTTGCCACGATAGGAACACCGTCCGGCATACCGTAACCAAGATTTACAAAATCTCCCTTTTTAATTTCTGCTGCAGCCCTTTTTGAAACAACTTCTTTGATACCTTCAAGAGACAATTGGTTCTCAGAATATGGCGCATCACGGGAAATAAAGGCCTCTTCATAATCTGTGATAAAGGTCATTTTTTGGTCAGGCGCGGCCACCACATAATCTATCAAAACCCCGGGTACCTTGACCCTTTCGGGTTTTGCAAATTCGCTTTTGTTTATATTTTTGACTTGGGCAATGACCAACCCGCCATTGTTATGGGCAGCTTGTGCCATACTGAGCATCATGTAGGTCCCCACTTCGCCTTCCATGGTCAGGTTGCCTTCTTTGTCTATGGAAGTACCGCGAATCAAGGCCACATCAATAGGTTGTGACTTGAAATAAAGGGATTCGTCTCCTGAAAGGTTGACATGGTCAACCAAATCCTCTGTAGTGATTTTATTGACTTTTCCACCTTCAGAACGTGGGTCTACAAAGGTGTTTAAGCCTGTTTTGGTCAATAATCCGGATTCACCTCCGGCAGTGGTACGCATAAGTTGGCTGAGAACTCCTTGTGGAAAATTATATCCCTCGATCTTATCCTGTTTTGCCAGTTCAATCATTTTTGGGGCATTGCCCCAAAATCCACCAATATCGCGTTTGATAAGTCCTTCAAGGGCAATATGGTTGAGTCCCCTATTTGCATTGTCCCCTATACCACATGGGTGGATGGTCGTCAAACTTCTTGGGAAACCAGTTTTTCTATACCTTTCTCCCAAAGATTGTAATAAGAGGTCTGGTACCGTATGGCCAGCACCGGCTCCTGCTATGACAACTGTTGAGTTGTCTTTGATATGGGCTACCGCCTCTTCGGCTTTTACAATTTTCGGATGCATCATTTCAATTTTTGCTATGAATTAAAATTTGAGGGATTATCGGTCATTTTAAAAAATCAAGAAATCCAGTGAACGCGATAAAGCTCATATACAATGAAAAAACCAAGGTCAGGACCAATGTGACATTCATAAAGAGTCCTGCTCTGCCATTCTTCATGAGTCCTTTATTGTTGATAATCCATATAATTAAAATCAATAATAGGGGCATTATCAATGGGCTGACCGCTTGGGAGGCAATCATGAGCCCGACTGGTTTGCCACCGAAAACTGGCACAAAAAGACCGCTCAGTGCTACCAATAAAACGAGAATCCTAAACTCCTTTCGAGCCATATTTCTCGGCATGTGAAAGAAATCACATATCAGCCAGGGTATGAGTACCAGATTTGGAAAAATTGATGATAGCCCTGCACAGATAATGCCTATAACAAAAATTGAGATTGCAAAACGACCGGCCAAAGGTTCCAATGTATTGACCATATCTACTGGATTATCAATGGTGATCCCTTTGACATAAAGTGTGCCGGCAGCAGCGGCCATGATGGCCAAGCTCAATAAAAAAGTTACCAGCATGGATACGAAAATATCCCTGTTGACCATCTTCATCTCAGATGACTTCCATCCCTTTTCCTGTACCAATACACTTCTTGATACCAACACCACTGCGGCCATGGTGGTGCCCACCATACCGGCAATGATCAGTTGCGGTTCCCCGGTCTTGGGTATGGCCGGAACCAATCCTTTGGCCACTTCCAAGGGTTCGGGAACAACGAGGATCATCGAAACCAAAAAGCAAATCCCCATAAATGCTACCACTACGGCCAGTATTTTTAGGAAAATCTTGTGTTTTCCAAACAGAAACAAAAGGTATAGCAGTGCGGTAAATAAAAGTGCAAATAGGTATGGGGGAAAGTTGTTTTCTGCCCAAACCGATGCAAACCATTCATTGACGATTGACGATACAATGCCCATGATGCCAATGATAGAAGTAACAGCGCTAATGATCAGCATTATGATAAGCAGAAATGTCAACCAACCACTGGCATGGGCCTTCAGGTTGTACATCAGGGTATGCCCCGTAGCAATGGTGATTCTGCTGATCGCCGCCAACAGCACTCCCGTAAAAAAACACGATAGCAGAAGCGCCCACCCCAAAGACATGCCATACGCAGCCCCAGCAGAAACCATAGTGGTGACGCTACCGGTGCCTATGACATAGCCGATGATGAATAAACCGGGGGCAATAGATGAAACAAAGTCTTTGACCGATTGCAAAAATGAAGTTGGTGTATTCATAATTTGATGCACCTATTTAAAAGGTTCAATTAAAATTTTCATCGCACTTCCGTTAATTACCGTATCAATCGTTTATCAAGCATTTCTTTTTAAAGGATTTATTCATATCTCAAGTTGTTTTTTGAATAATCAAAAATCTTTGCGGACTTTGTTCTCGATATATTTTTTCAATTGTTCATGCGACCATTCTGGGTCGATATCGGAATCCACTTTCCAAGTCCGTATGGGTTGTTGGGCAACATAATCGATCGTGCTATTATCGATTACCAATGTTTCCTTCCCTTTGGATAACAAGGCTTTTTGACTCTCACTGGAAATTCTATTGTCAGCAATTAAATTCTTGAAAGCGGTCGGCTCTTCAAAAATGCCATAAGACATAGGAGTGATATCAGAATCGTTATAAATCGTATTTCCCGTGATAGTGTAAGATTCGGTATATTCATGAAGCCAAATACCATATTTACTTTCAGTATCGACCCCTGTATTGTAAATAACATTATCTACTATGGGCCCCCATTGTTCTGATATTTCAATGCCATGTCCTTTTTGTTCTACGAACGTATTATTAGTCACATGACACTCTTTGTTATTGTTATTGTCTTTACGGTCATAAGTGGCATGATAGGTCTGTACAATTCCATCATAGTTTAAAAATGCAGAAGCACCTGTTTGATACGTTGTGTTGCTTGTGGTCAAAACACTATTGGCGTTTACCACAATGGCTTCTTTTTTGGTCTGAAAAACGATATTGCCTACGATATTGTCACATATGCCCAAACAAGTAATACCCTGGCCACCACCATAAATAATATTTCGCGAAATCATTGAGGGCACGGCATTTCCCAAGTAGCCCCCATTGAACGATTTATAAATATTGATTTCACTGTTTTTGCCTACCCTGCAATTGTCCACTAAAATTAGGGCTGAAGCCGATTTGCCCATCCAAGTTCCGGGAGGCACATCTCTATCTACACTAAAAAGGATGCCGTATTTTGTAAACCCTTCCACAGTGACATCCTGCACCTTTGCGTTTATAGTGTGTTCCAGTTCTAACCCGGCTTGGGTATGATCTGAATTGATTATTTCCAAATCGGAAATAAGTGCTTGTGTAGCATGGGTCATTTTAATAGCACTTTTGCCACTATCTACCATGTTGAATTTAAGCTTGGTTTTTGAACCTTTACCCCGAAGCCAGACATACTTTTTGAGTACAATCTGTTTGTTCAGGGAATAATCGCCCTCTTCCAACGTAACACTCCCTCCATTGACATGGGAATGGTCTATCGCCCATTGTATCGCATCTGAAGGATTCATTGAATCGAATACTTTTTTGGAAGTGATAGATGTAAATACGCTATATGTGTTTTCATTCTTTCGAATCACAAAATCCTCTCCTTGAACGTCACCAACAAACTTCAATGAGAGTTCGTCTTTGACGAAATTTTTGATATATGTGCGCCAAACATCAAAATCGGCCAATAAGCGTTGATCATCTTTACCTTTATCGACCACATTGCTTTTTACGGTTGTATTCGAGCCTTGTGATACAACGGCTTCCTTTCTGTAAAAATGGATGTTATTGTGCTCAATTGTATTGTTTTCACTGGCATCATCCTCAAAAACGCCATACTCCATAGGCCCTTGTGTCCAATCGTCCCAGTTCCAAATGGCATTGGCAGATACTTCTATGTTCTTTGAATTTCTGATTATTACCCCAGATTTATATATATTATCTCTAGGTGGGGCTCCGTGATCTGTGATATTATTGCCACGTACTTGTCCGCTATCAGAATTTTCAATCACCACACCATCTCCTCGATTCCAAGTGACTATGTTATAGTTGATTTTAAAATCACGGCCCATTATTTTTATACCCGCATCCAAAGACTCTCCAAGAAAAATCCTGTTCCCCGAAAACATGAAATCGTTACATTGAATGTCTAATGGTATTCCATTGATTTGGTGGAACATGCTTCCGGTAACCTTCAAACCTTTACTGTTTCTACATAGTACACCTCTGCCGCCCCAATAAAAAATGGATTGCCTGATTGTATTTTTGGCATTTTTAGGTTGTACATTTTCAAAATATACGCTGGCCTTATCATTATCTGTGAAATCACAACGATAGATATCAATATCGGAAGAGCCTTTGGCGACATGGACACCATACTTTGAAAAACCAAACACCAATACATTTTCAAGGGCAAAACGCTCACTGTTTGTCACCACGATTCCGGACTCAGCACCAGCATTGGCCCCACCAAAAACGGTCAGGAATGATACCTTTGCGTTGAAAGTATTGTTGATGTTCAATGCCATTTTATTGGTTCCTACAGGTCTTAATTCGGTTCCCCTGCCTTGTCCAGAAAGGTGAATATTGCTTTGCAACCCTATAGGAGTGTCCAACTCATACAAACCTCGTGCAAGGGTAATACGCCCACCTTTATTATCAATATGGTCGATGGCATATTGAATGGCTTTTGAAGCAGATTCTGACGAAAAAATGGTTTTTGAAGAAGTGGCAGAAACCACTTTTATATCATTTCCTTCCTTGTAAATTCTGAATGAGTTTGTTGGCGTCTGACACGAACCTAAAATCGTGCAGAATACTATCAATTTTACTAGTAGTATACTATACTTTTTTTCCATGATTATTTGAATTCTCCGAATCGATGAGGTAGTTGTTGTGAATATTTTTTTAATTCTGACTTCATCTTTGACATAACTGTTTTGTATTCTGGGTTTTTGGCCAGATTGTTTTGTTCGCCAGGATCTTTCCTTAAATCATATAATTGGTCATGGTCATAATACCCGGGAAATTTTTTATCGGAATCGTAACGGACTCGAGATTCATTTGAAGACCCGATGGAATAGGAGGCCCCTTCTTGGTTGAACTCTCTCCGATTTTCTTCTGTAATTCGTTGCGCTATATGCTCAGGAAACCTTAAGGCAATATATTTCCAATCTTTAGTGACTACGGCACGGGTATAGGTCACTTCCATATACAATGATTCCCTCCACGATGGATTATTTTTATGGAACAGCGGTAACAAACTGGTGCCATCCAATGTACTGGTCGGTGATTCAATACCACAGGCATCAAGAATGGTAGGACATATATCAATATTTGAAACGAGAGCATCATTGACCTGATTTGCTTTGATTTTACCTTTCCAGCTCATGATAAACGGTGCCCGTCCTTGATTTAAAGTCATTTTTGCTTTTGACTCATGGTCACTTGCCAAGATAATCAGGGTATTTTCTCGGAGACCCAATTCATCAAGCTTGGCCATGATGGCACCTATACCATCATCCAACCAAATCATATCAGCAAGCATTTCAGTGGCGTCGCTATGTTGGTTTTTAAAGGTCTTTGCACGATTCAAGACACTCTGATAGGAAGGCTGTGCCCTTTGATGACCTTTGAGGTATCCCAAAGGTGTAGTTTCAGGATTATTTGTCAACGAAGCCTCAGCCTTAGGCGAATGAGGGAGTGTTGTGGCCACATAAAGAAAAAAGGGGCCTTTCTTATGTTCTTCAATAAACCGGATGGCACCATGCGTAATCCAATGTTGATTATGGTACATGAGCTTTTTGGTTATGGGAAGCCAACTGAAATTGTTCGCATATACATTGCTCACATGCTCAAATCCAGCCGATTCTTTAATATAGTTACGGGCAATCTCATAGTTTTTGGTAATGGTTTCCATGATTTTTGGATCTTTGGGATCCGCTCGATCTGGCACGTGATAAAAGGGAGGATGACCTTTGTACCAATTATGCCATTTGCCCACAAAACCGGTTACATACCCATTAGCTTTCATATAATGGGCAATGGTCATATCCCCAGGAATCAAATCTGTATTCCAACGTACAAATGCATGTCCGGAAGTTGGGTGCTCTTGTTGCATGCTTCTACTACGTGAGGCATACTGACCGGTCAAAACCGAATAACGGCTGGGTGTGCAGACCGAAGAACTGGGGTAGTAGTTTGTAAACCTCACACCCTCATTGGCCAATCGGTCCATATGAGGAGTAGCTACTGTACCACCGTAACAACCGGTTTCTTCTAGGTCTTGGTCATCTGTATAGATAACAATGACATTGGGTCTGTCGGTAGCTTTTGAATATTGGGAAAATACATTTACAGAGGTAAAAACCAATAAAAAAAGACCAATAAAATATGCTGTCAAAATCGTTGGTTTTTTCATAGTTCTTTCTAAATGTGTTTAATGATCATCATTGGATTCACTCTTTTCTTCAGCAGACCATTCTGGCCATTTTCTTTCTAGCCCTGTTGTTGCTTTAAGTTCTTGGTTGTTTGTCACAATAGTACCTTCACCAGTGGAGGCTACAGCCCCTTTTGCAAACCCACTGATGATATTACCTGTAATCACGTTAGTGAATCCGCCATCTTCTTTGATGCCATAATTGAATTTCGGGAAGCCGGCATCATTTTGAATTACATTGCCTGTTATCGTTTTTGATTCTGCCGGTCCTTCATGAAATTTGTCATTCACAATATGAATGCCGATTTTTTCCTCATTATCTTGTCCGAGGTTTGAAATCAGGTTTCCGGTAATATTACCCCATCGAGTGCGAGTGCGAATACCGTTGCCCTTAAGCCCTGACAGCGTGTTTCCTGAACAGTTGAATTCTGCACCGGTTCCAAAAATGGCATAATCACCACCGATTCTGGTCAAGCTATTGCCGTGAACAACTATACTGTTTGTGCCAGCGTGTATGCCTCTTCCCTTGGTTTTGTGAATGGTGTTGTTCAGAATATTGACTACCATAGCATTACAGTTTATGCCGGTAGTGCCACCAAGAATGGTGTTTTCAGATATGAAAAGAGGAATCCAACGCCCGATTACACCGCCACCGTTACGTACCATTACGCTTGTTGTATTATCTGATAAGACGTTATTATTGATCAAGGTCAATGCCGATTGTCCTGAATTTCGTATGCCGTCCGTAAAGCCGGATATGTACGTGTTCAGCACTTGACAATTCACGCTTCGCTCAAGTTCGATTCCCACATGTACATTGCTCTTGTCAATGAGGGTCATATCTGAAATAACCGTAAAAGAGGCATCTTGTACATTAATCGCTATTCTGAAAAATGCATTGGCGATCAATCGCGTTGTACTCCCTTTTCCGCGCAGCCAGATATTAGAACCTATGCGCAGGCCTTTTGAGAGAAAATAATCTCCCGAGCCGATCAACACCTCACCAGCAGGAATTTCATCGCCTTGGCTTATTACATGGTCCAAAGCCCATTGAATCGCTTCAGATGCATCTTCAGAAAAAAAGACCAGTTCACGCGTCATATCGGTACGGACTTGTACCATTCCATCTACCTGACTAATAACGAAGTTTTGGTCATTTGCCCTTGCAAGCTGAAGGCTCCCCAAGAGTGTTATGAGAAAAAAGTTGATGAATTTGATTTTCATTTCATCGGTCTATTAAATTGTTCTTATTTATTGAATCGGACCCTCTGGCGATTATCCCCGTTCTGCTATAATCACTTATTGTGTTTCCCAAAAAAATGTTTTCAGCGCAATCATCAGATTCTGATATGCCGATAAGGGTACCATGAAATTTATTTCCTGAGATAGCTATTGAACTGCTTGCCCGCAGTCGTATTGATTCTTTGTTGTTCTCTGCAAAAGTGTTCGCGAATATGGTTATGTACTTTGAGTCTTCTATATCCAAGGAAACACCGGTCAGATCAATCAGTGTATTACCCTTGAAATTGATCTTGCTGCCTTTCAAGACAACTCCTTTGTTGCCTGTTTTGGTGATAAAATTGTCTGTGATGTGAACATTATTGCCCGAGACTTGAATGGCTTCCTCCTTTGTTCCGGTAATCCTGTTGTTGACCAAATACGCCCCTGATGCATTTTTGCAGACTACTCCACGATTTCCTTTGCGTATTGAATTTTGGGACACTTTATTCGGCATGTCATCGACCACCCTACCGGTATTGAGATATATCGCCGTTTCATTGTCGACAAAATCACTGTTCATGATTTTACAGAAGGAAGAGTTTCCGGATATTTCACATCCATTTTTTGTGAATCCAGAAATTTTTACATCTTCGATGCTGCATTTCACCGCATTGATCAAGCTTATACCGATAGTATTTCCTCTGCTGGTAGACATTAAGGCCAAATTTTTTACCGTAACCTGTTCTCCATTTAGAATGCTGATTGCACTGCCCGATTTGTTTTCGAATTTTAGAGCTGTTGAAGGTCCTTGTCCGCTCAAAATCACATTACTGGGTAGACTAATTTCGACTCCAATAGTGTAAATACCACTTTGCAATTGTACTTCGCCGCCCTTTTGCCCAACATGTTTTACTGCCCATTGAATGGCATTGTGTGCAGAATTAGTTTGATACAAAATATCAAGGGAATTGACAGCTGTGACCAGATAATCTTCCTGAAAATAAATGCTTACATCATTGTCGTGCTCTTGAGCCATCAGTCTTATTGGGGCAATCACAAAAAGTAGCGATAAAAAAAGTATCTGTTTTTTCATTTTTCTTCAGTATCAATGTTTTCTGAATAAACGTATGCGGGCATGGGATCCACAAAGCGCCACTTTTGGTACTCCTTTTGATCATAATCCCCAAGAGTAATGGGCTGACCGAGATAGTACACATTGTTCCTGTCCCAGTGGTAATTGTTGAGTCCTTGTGCCTGCAATGCTTTGCCATTGGCCTTGTTGATTATCTTGTAATAGCCATTGCCAATATTGATCAATTTCCACAATTGATTGCTCTGTTCATTTCTTTCGGCGGTTATTACTGTGGTAAAGTCATGAGTACCTGTAGCCTGTAGCAACTTGCCCGTAGCGGTATTTATAATCAAAAAGCTGTCTCCTTGAGGTTGTATGTCCCATTTTTGGGAGTCATCTCCTGTCCATCCAAATTTCTTTACGGTACCAGTTTCATTAGTCAGCACCTGTTCCAACATGTCTTTACATTCAATGGCTTTTACCCCTTTTACCATCTCGGGATTTTTATCAGGACTTATCTTGATATCTGAGGATTTAGTTAGGTACAAATCCGCAAGATATTTATCAACAGTTGGCCCGTATTTTTTGGTAAAGTCCCAGTAATCACCACGATGGACCCCTTTGTTGACCGTATTGTCTGCCTCTAGGGTATTTTTACCGAGCATACGGTATGCATTTTTGTGTTTTGAGAACCATGCCGTATTGCCCACCAAAGAATTATTGCTACAATCCGGGTGCTCATAAACGGCATACTCCATGAACCCTTGGTCGCCGAAATTCCAAATGGAACACCCTGTTATGGTAATATTTTCAGAGCCATATAAGACTATTCCACTTTTTTGGTATCCGTCTCTTGAACGCACACCTTGATCAGTCCAATTATTGCCGGAGACCAACCCATTTTTGGCGCTGTCAAACACCAATGAATGTCCACGGTTCCATGAAGCACTATTACCCGTGATTGTAAAGTGATCTCCCTTGATCCGGAATACATCTGATTCTACCCAATAGCTTCGGTTGCCGACTAAACTAAGGTTGTGACTGTCGATATCGACTGCGGGGCCTTTTGTATAGAAAAACATGTTTCCTGAAATCTGCAGCGGAATGCCCTTATGTTTGTGGTGAACTGTTTTTATACCATAGCCACCCCTGACTATGGTCGAATTCTTTATTGAACCTATTGCACCTGTGGTATTTGATGTCTCTTCAATAAAAATATGGGCCTGGGCATTGTCTACAAAAGTAGTTCGGTTTATTTCGAGACCTGTTGCCATTCCTGTAATTTGCAGCGCATACCATTCAAACCCCAATATGAATACATCCTGTACCGTACTGTATATAGTATTTTTCATGAAAATGGCGGCATGGGCGTTTCCGTTGTCACCGGCTGTTATGGTGAGGTTTGAAATCTGCACATTCTCTACATTTTCTAACAGCAATCCATAATCGTTGGGTTTTTTGATGCTCAGTTCCGTGGCTCTGCGTTTTCCATTAAGGGTGATGTTGTTTTTGAAGCGAATAGGCCTATCCAATTCGAAGATTCCTTTGCCTAAGTTGATAGCACCCCCTGATTGTATTTGGTCGATGGCAAACTGAAGGGCATCAGAGGCAGATGCTGAACTATGTGCCGCAATGGTGTCTTTTACCGGCATAACATGAAATGTGCCCTGCTGTTTGTAAATACTATAATCTTGTGCCTGCACGAAGCCGACCAAGAAAAGTGCTTGAATGAGACCTAGCATCAGAATTTTATATGCACGTCTTTGTTCGTTCATCGTAATCTTAAGTTTTCTTTTTTGCTTTGTCAATTGCCATCAATTCGAGTGCTGACCCTTCTAATACCAGTTCTCCTCTTTGGTTTGTACAACTCAGCTTGACGACAGCCCGTTTTTTTTCGGGAATGGTCTCCAATATTTCTGCAGTTGCAGTAATGGTATCGCCAATAAAGACAGGGGCCAAAAACTTAAATTCTTGTTTCATGGTCAGCCCTCCAGGGGCAACTAGTTCGGTCAGTGGTGCACAGGTCAATGATGCGGTGAGCATGCCCTGTACCACCCTGCGCCCAAATCTTGTGGTTTTGGCATATTGGTGATTAATATGGTGTGGACCCAAATCACCTGTAATTCCCCCAAAGAGATAGACATCACTTTCAGAGATGGTTTTAGTAAAAACTGCTTTTTTGCCGATAAGAAGATCGGCAACTGTAAGATTTTTGTTCAAATTATGTCCCATTATTATTTGATTCTTCATTCACACGTGTGAAAATTTATTGTTTTATATAGACTTTCTTACTATTAAAGATCCCTCTAATTTATTCACTGTTTTTTCCCTGTTGGGGTTTTCAATTTCAGCAACCAATGTAGCAATAGCTTCCTCGGCGAGCTTGTCAATAGGCATGGATATGGTTGTGAGTGGTGGATTCAGATATCGGGCGATTTCCAAATCACCAAAGCCAATTACGGCCACGTCATCCGGAATTTTGATTCCTAGTTTCTTGGCCGCTTTGTACACACCCAGAGCGACTTCATCCGTTGCGCAGAACAACAATTCGGGCAAGCTATTCAATTTATGCAATTCAATAAGGTTTTCATATCCGAACTGTTTTGAATAACCACCGGTGATGATTTGGTTTTCATCTATTGAAAGATTATGGTCTTTCAGGGCCTTTCGATACCCCATCTCTCTATTGACACCTGAACTCAGATGCGGTTGCCCACCTAAAAACCCAAAATTTTTGTAGCCTTTTTGAATGGTAAATTCAATGGCATTATAAGTGATTTCAAAGTCATTTGTTGTGATTTCACTGAAGTGGTGGTAGGGCAGTGCCCTATCGAGAAAGACCAATGGGATGTTGTTCTTTTCAACGATTTGAAAGGAATCCAACGACGTGGTCGTCTCCGATATGCCCATAACGATGCCATCGACATGCATGGCCAGCATTTTTCGTATCATTTTTTCTTCCCGTTCACAGTCCTCAAATGAAACCATGGGGATGATGTCATACCCCCTCATGTTTGCTGCATTATAGATACCTTCTAACAGGGTAGAATAAAAAGAGTGCGCTATTTTAGGAACAATAAGCCCGATGGTCATTGTTCTGTTGTTTACCAAGCTCCTGCCAATATTATTGACAATATACCCTAGTTCTTGGGCCGCCCCTTTTACCTTTTCTTTGGTACGGTCTGAAATATTGGGGTCATCATTCAAAGCCTTAGTCACAGTTGTTCTGGATATGTCTAGCTTTTCTGCTATTTCTGCTTGGCTAACACGCCTCATAGGCTATAATTTTGAGCCAGTTATGACTTATTATTAGAATTGTGGATGCAAAAATCCTTTGGCGTCTTTGTATTTCACACGTGTGAAATACAAAAATACTCTTTTAGTCACTAATTGACAAATCAAGAAGACACTAGTTTTCATAATTACTCCAAAAAACAGGACTATTAAAGTTGAAAGATTTTTCATAAAATGCACCTGCAAGGCTTCGTTTGGGGTTTGAAAGCTAATTATTAATTTCTCGCCATTCTCATCTTATTGTCTTACATAAGTACAATTGTTGATTGAATTTCATAGTTGGGCAATATCTATCACCAAATATGAACAGTAAAAGCAAAAAATACTTTGCACCTATTGAAGTGGCCTCAATGCCGGAAGCTGTTGAGGAACGACTAAGAAAATACCTTAACCCTTTTCTTTTCGGATACATAAAAAAGGAAAGAAGTAAATGGCCTATTGAGTTTACCGAAAATTTGAATTCAAAACAAAACTGAACCCCTCATCATTCGCAATTTTCTCAAAAACTACAAATTAAGGTTTTGCGAGGCTTCTGCCGAATTAGATGCCTTGAAAGGGTATGAAGAGATGTAACACAAAAATTTGGTGGAAGTCTATCTGAAGGAAAAATGGAAAATCAGGCATATGAAAATCGACTCGCTGTAATGACCTTAGATGCGGGAGGGACCAATTTTGTTTTTTCCACTATTCAGGGCAAAAAACAAGTCGTCGCCCCTATTCCCCTCGAACCAAGTTCAAACAATCTTGAAAATGTCTGAAAACCATTGCAGGAGGTTTTGAATTGGTTAAAAAAAGGCTCCCTAAACCCCAGCCGTTATAAGTTTTGCCTTTCCAGGGCCTGCGGATTACCGAAACGGCATTATTGGGAATTTACCTAACCTGCCAGCTTTTAAAGGTGGTGTGGCCCTAGGTCCAATGCTGGAAAACCATGATGCTATCATAGTATTACTACAAGAGTTTCCGTTTTTTGAATATCTTCAAGATGAAATAAATGATACCGGACCCCAATGCCAGAAAGAACCAACCGTCGTACTCAAAATGGGCAATACCATGCTCGACCTGGTCTCCTACAAACTCGAACAACCATATCAATGCAAATATGGCCGCAAATCCATTCTTTTCTTTTTTGAGGATCTTTTTCCAATTGAAAGAATATTTGGCCTTTTGGTAGTTCTTGAAGTTTGGAACAATGGCCGGTGTCCTGGCAGACCATTTCATATACGTTCCTTTAAATTTGTCGATCAAGAACATTTCTTCGGCATACATGATACGTTCATAATAAAGAATGTACGCCAGAATAAAAGCAATGTTGAACCATAGGTTTTGAGTCAGCATTGCAATTCCGAGCCACATAAAAAAATTACCCAGGTACAAGGGATGCCTTACCAAGGAATACATTCCCGTTGTATTCAGTTCCGCCGCAATCTGTCCGGCTTTGGCGTTCCTCCCACTTGTGTTTGGAGGTGTATGCCCCACGGTTTTGACCCTAATGACAAAACCTACAAGGCATATCGCAAGGCAAAGGAGTTCCCAATATTCTGCAATGATGCTTTCCGCTTCGACCATTTCCTGGGATTCTTCATAAAGTGTCACGGAAAGCCCCGCTGCAACAAACAAAAGTGGAAGATAGCTTCGGTTGCGAAACAGTAAGTTTCCCTGTGACCTGAGTTCGTTTGGTAATGCCATGACCCTCAAAATTTAAATTGAAACCCGATCATGTAGCCTTCACCACCTGATGAGAACGACAGTTCAAAATGCTCCCTGGAATAGGGCGTGGTAAAAAGATAGGTGCTCCCTATACCGACCAATGCTCCAGCCAAAACGTCCCATGCATCGTGGCGGTCGTTCAGTCCCTCGATACGACTGAATCCTACGAAAGAGGCGACCGCATAGGCGGGGATTCCATATTTCCAGCCGTACCGTCTTTGCAGAAATGAAGCTCCCTGAAAGGCGAAGGAAGTATGCCCCGATGGAAAGGCATGCCCATCGGTCCGACCCTCTGGTCGCGGCTTGTCCATAGCATACTTCACTATCCAAGTGGCGGTGAGGTTTGCGCTTGCCGATTTTGCCAATTGCCAAAAACCTTCTTCGTCCTTTTTGATCAGTGTTGTGGCCAGTGCAACGGCGGTTGGGGCGAATTGCCCATAATCCCCTATTGTCTCAATGGCCCTTTCCGTCCTGATCTCTTGAGGTGAATCGTCCAGTTGTGCCCATCCGCTGAGACCACAGCATATGAGGGCAACTGTTGCTTTCAATTTATCCATTTGTCACTATTTTGAGTTTCTGTTCCAATAATCGCAGGTTTCTTGCCTTGCCACCTTCAAGTATTTGCTTGCCATAACTGGTGAAATAGCTGTGTTTATCCATAAAATCTATGTTGAGCCGGTACCAATCTTCATCTGAAAACTCCCGGTTGTTGAACTCCTTCCATTCTTTACGTAAGGCCCGATTCTTTACCAGAAAATCGGAAGTGCCCAGATGGAAGAGGTCGGCGTCGCAGAGGATACTCCCCAAGGTATTTCTTGGTTTTTGGGGCATTTTGGTCGCTTGGATAGAGTAAACCACCATGGCCGTTTTGGTCTTGCCATACCCCTGGGCCAGCAAATAATTCTCCGCGATTTCTATGCTGATCTGTTCATGCCCTTCAAGGCAATGGGCATTCCCGAGATCATGGAGCAGTGCCGCCAGCAAAACGGGCTCCAAATCTTTTGTATCAATCTTTTGATGTTGGCCTATAGTTATCGTACCCAAGAAGACATCCAGTGTATGTTGGACATTATGGAACGGCAGTTCCCTGCATCTGCTGGCCTCCAGATATCCAAGGGCAAATTGTTGGGTCTTTTTGACCATTTCCGAAAGCCCACTTAACATGGAATCCGGGATTGTACTTGATTTTCCTGATAGTGACCTGTACTCGTCCATGGCTAAAACCTGTATCTCAAACCGATCAACAAATCGTTGTTCGAGGTGTTAAATGTTAGTTCCAGATGCTCGCTCTGATATGGAGTCGTGAACAGGTAGGAACAACCAATGCCCAATGCAGCACCCACCAAGATGTCCAGGAGATCATGTTTGTCCGCATTGATACGACTATACCCGGTAAACCCTGCCAATAAATAAGCGGGGATTCCATATTTCCATCCATAGCGCCTTTGGACGAAGGCGGCTCCCTGAAATGTGGTAGAGGTATGTCCAGAGGGAAAGGCATTGTTGTTCTCCATGTTCGGACGTGGCTTGTTGATGGCCAGTTTGAGACCGAACGTGATAGCCTGGTTCAGGACAAAACCCTTTGCAAATTGCTCCGTTCCCCTTCCCCTGTCCTCAAAAAGACTGGCACCTAGTGAAACCGCTGGTAAAGCAAAAAGGATGACATCCCCGGTTCTTTCGACTGTTTTGCTCTGTGCTCTGAGAATGGCTGTTGCCGATAAAGCAAATAAAATGGGAAGTACTGCACCAAATCTCTTCATTCTTCGGAATAATTGATAAGAGTAATGTTACGCAGTAGGCGGTGTTTTTTGTTTCCGCAAAGTGCAAAGAGATTCTAAAAACAATTTAAAGGAAACCTAAAGGAAATCTAAAGTTGGGAGGGAAGGGCAAATTGTCTTAAAAGCGTATTTTAAAAATGTGCTGATCATCCAGAAAAGAGTAGCCGAGGTGGAGCCCATAATGATCGCAGATCTTTTTTACGATGGATAGCCCCAGTCCCGTTCCCTTCGGGTGTCTTCCTTCCGTATAAAATCTTTCGAATATTTTTTCCGGATGGCCCATATGGGATTCACCATAATTTTTTATTGTGAGCTCATTTACCGAAAGGACAATAAAAACTGGTTTTTTCTTATGACCATATTTGATCGCATTGGTCAAAAGGTTGTTCAAAAGCACATGGGTTAAGAGCGGGTTCATGGCGATCTTTGGGCTGGATTTGGACGAGAATATCAGTTCCTTATCGGTCAAAGATGAAAAATGTTCCACCTTTTCTTCAAGTAGGGACCTAAGGTCAATTTCCTTGGTTTCGGGAAATTGGCGATTGTCTATTTTGGCAAGTAGAATAAGATTGGAATTGAGTTGGGACAACCGTTTGATTTCCTTTTGGATAATGGTAAGTTCTTCAAATTGGGCTTCGGTAATGCTGTTCTGGCTTATGATGTTGTCTATCTTGGCCTGTATAATGGCCAATGGGGTCTGCGTCTCGTGGGACACATCCGCGGTGAACTGTTTGAGATTTTGGTAATCTGTCCTGAGTTTCGCGGTAATCTGTTTTAATTCCCGGTTCAAATCCCTGAACTCTTCAACATTACTATCCTCAAAGGCAAGTTCCTCATGTGATTCCAATTTAAAGGACTTTAACTGGTTCAGACTGTGAAAAAAGGGCTCCCATAGACGTCTGTTTCGGTTTTTGTTGACAAAGAACAAGATAAAGAACACCACCGCAAGAATGGAAAAAAAAGAAACTGCGATGGCTCCCAGAATATCCTCGGATTCGACCACAGGGGTACGGACCTTAATACTATAGACTTTGTTACCTATCACCGTACTTTTTGACAGCTCCCTAAAAAGCTCGAGCTCATCTTCCCTTAGATCGTAGATCATGGTATCCCTTATGGTCTCCGGTATAATTGATTCGGTCGGCTCCACTACAATTATAGGTGGTATCGATGGTACATCGTTGCCATTTCGGAGTTCCTCTTCCACAAAGGAAAACTTGGACCGGAGCTCATCTCCCAATTCGCTGTCCAACAAATAGTCCGTGTATAGGAAAAGGGCAAGTGCGGTCGAGGAAAACAGAATTCCCGATAGTACCAGAAAATCTCTGGAAGCTTTTTGCAACAATCGATATGTCCTTTTTTTTCGGGGCACTAGTCTACAACAAATTTGTATCCGCTTCCATAGGCCGTTTTGATGTATTTGGCACCTGCTGTGGTAAGCTTTTTCCTAAGGTTGTTGATATGGACGTAGATAAAGTCGAAATTGTCCAAAAGGTCGCTACTGTCACCCCATAGGTGCTCGGCTATGATTGCCTTGGAGAGTACCCTTCCCTTGTTGGTGATGAAGAACAACAACAATTCGTATTCCTTTTTCGTCAACTGGAGCGGGGAGTCGTTGATGTACGCGGTTCGTGATTTTGTGTCGATGCCAATTTCGTTGAACTCGATACGCTCCCCGCCTTCAAATTTCCTACGACGTAGGACGGCCTTTATCCTTGAGTTCAGTTCCGCTAAGTGGAAAGGTTTGGTCATGTAATCGTCCGCACCGAGATCGAGCCCCATCAGTTTATCTTCCAATGAACTATTGGCAGATATTATAATCACAGCTGTCTCCTTTTTGCGGGATTTCAAACGTTTCAATACCTCGAGGCCGCTCCCGGTGACAAGATTGATGTCCAATACCACCAAATCATAGTCATAGAGTTCAATTTTGTAAAGTGCCTCATCAAAATTGGAAGCCGGTTCACAGACATTGCCATCCCTTGAGAGATATGTTATGACGGATTTCTGCAAATCCTTTTCGTCCTCGGCAATCAAGAATTTCATACAATAAAAGTAACGGATGATTCTAAATGAATCTTAAAGTTTGTCCATTTTCAATGGTAGAGGGATACTTTTTTGACAAATAGAAGATTTATAAAACGAACCTTTTATGGCACTTATATGATTATCTCTAAATTGCATTAATTAAAAAAAGTATAATTAAAGGATTGCCAATGAATCAAGAAATCGAAGCATTCAATCAAAGTCGAAGCGAAGTGGAACAGACTATATGCAATAAGTTAGCAGAATTAATCAACAAGTTTCTACCTGAAGCGGAAAACAAGATATGGCATAGGCATCCTGTTTGGTTTTTGGAAGGAAACCCGATAGTTGGTTACAGTAAATTAAAGGCAGGAATTCGCTTGATGTTTTGGAGTGGAATCAGTTTCGAAGAAGATAAACTGAAAGCTGGGACCGGTAAATTCAAGGACGCTTCAATTCTATATACCAAAGCTGATGAAATTGTGTTGGATGATATTGAACGGTGGATTGGCAAGGCCCGTAAAATCCTATGGGACTACAAAAACATCTACAAACGAAAGGGAAAGTTAATTAGATTAGATATAGAATGACAAGTTTATTAAAGTCTAAATAAACGATAATGCCATTTCTAAAAAATGCTAAGAAAGTTGACAAGATTACTTTTGTGATTTTGGTTGCTGTACTAGTTTATGTAACAATATTTCATCTAATAAAAAATAAGAGCGTGGCCGATAATCGGACCCACACAATAGGAAAAATCACCAAACTAAAACATATAAAGAAATCTAGCTATTCGTTGAAATACAATTATTTAGTTAATGGCAAAAGATATACTGGATTATGTGGGGTACGGTATTTTGAATGCTCTAATGAAAATTACTGTATTGGTTCAGAAATAGATGTATTCTATCCGTCCAGAGAACCAAAATATTCCCAAGTTGACTTAAGGAAATTTGAGAAATATAAAACTGAGATTTACTTAATCGAATAAATCCAGAATATGAGTTACTGTACGCAAAGTTCAAAAAAACGATTAATGAAAAATAAGCTTCTCATACTATTTCTCATGGTTTTTACAATGGGATGTAACGACCATAAATTGACTCATCAAGAGGTGATCACCGAATATTACGATGCTTTTGATTCAGGTGATTACAATAAAATCAGAGCGTTGATAAATGACACCATTACAATTAGCTCAGGGGATTATGTCACACCTTATACCCATAAAGGTTTTTATGAATTTTTTAAGTGGGATTCCATATTTAAGTCAAGATATCGGATAATGGAACTAGAGGAAAAGGACGATCAAGTTCTTGTCACTGTGGCACAAGACAATGTACGTAATGAGTTTTTGAAGAACAGTCCCTTGGTGTTTAAGGTCGGGGTTTCCTTTACTTCTGGGAAAATCTCAAAACTTGAAGAATTGGAGTATATTGATGTTAATTGGGACATTTGGACCAAAGAAAGGGATTCTTTGGTCAATTGGATAAAAGATAATCATCCTGAACTAGATGGTTTTATAAATGATATGTCAATGAATGGCTCAAGGAATTATTTAAAGGCAATTGAAATATATATTACTGGCAAGAGTAACTTTTAGCAAAGTTCAAATAAACGATTTGATGAAAACAAGTTATGTCTTTATCTTTCTGTGTGCCATATTCATTTCGGTTAATGGGTTTTCTCAGACAAATGATGAGCTAAAAAAAGAGGTATATATAAACCTATTGATAGGGAAATGGGAAGCTTATAAAAAAACGGATTTGGATGGAGGAGATGGAAGTGATGTTACCTTAAATGGCAAACCTTATACAGTAAGATTAGAGCTCGAATTCTTAGATAAAGAGAAGTCTTACTTTAACAATGGCGAAGGTAAAATAGAGACTAGCTATAACATTGAGGGAGACACCTTGCAAATTGTCCGTTTTAAGTACTCCATCATTGAATTAACGGATTCAGAATTGGTATTAAAGGAGGAAAGGCTAATAGGTAAGCTTATTTACTTGAATAAATTAGAGGACTAGATATCAAAGTTCAAATAAACGATGGCAGAATCCAATAAGAATACCTTCCTTCGATTGGTCCTTATTGGTTGGAAAAATGGAAATCGATCACCTATCCAGTTAATTCTTCTGAGTAATCTTTCTACAACTGACCCCCTGAGTTTTGCACAGGTGTAAAATGGAATTTTATTACAAAAACACCTTTCAGACAGTGATAATGATAATTTGGGCACCCCATACATGCCCAAATAGGTTCAAATATCATTTTGAAAATTAAGAGATAAAGCGTAAACCGAGCGTTTTTTGGAAAACCAAAAGGCTCCCGGTTTCTTAGAAGCCTTTTATCCACTCGTGGTCCCACCTGGGCTCGAACCAGGGACCCCCTGATTATGAGTCAGGTGCTCTAACCAACTGAGCTATAGGACCCGCATTTTTGCGGATGCAATATTAGTGTTTATTTTGCTACACCGCAAGGTTTTAACGGTCTATGCCTTACGAATATCTTGGCACAACTCAATCAAAACACCATTGGTACCCTTAGGATGTAAAAAAGCAACTTGTTTATTGTCTGCTCCTTTTTTTGGAAATCCGGGTAAAATAACAAACCCTTCTTTTTCCAAACGCTTCATCTCAGTCTCTAAATCCTCAACAGCAAAGGCCACATGGTGAATGCCTTCCCCCTTTTTCTCAAGAAACTTAGCTATTGGGCTATCCGTATTGGTAGCCTCCAACAACTCAATTTTATTGGGTCCCGATTGAAAGAAGGACGTTCGAACACCTTCGGAAGCCACCTCTTCAATCTTGTAATGTGCTACACCAAACAAACTTTTGAATAATTCATTGGAGGCTTCCAAATTGTTTACAGCTATCCCAATGTGCTCTATTTTATCCATTTTCTTTAGTTTTTTCCATAGGTTTGATCAAATCCCTTCTCAAAAACCCAAAATTACACACTGCGAGCATATCTTCTCATGAGGTTCGTCATTTATTCCGTTATTTTGCACTGATGGAAACACAAAGACAGAAAAAAGTAGCTGGCATTATCCAAAAAGATATCGTCGATATTTTACAGCGCGCTGCAACAGATGGAGGATTGAAGGGGACGCTCATCTCGGTTTCCAAGGTGTATGTGACTACGGATTTGTCCATCGCCAAAGTATACGTCAGCATTTTTCCCGGTTCAGGGGCAAACAAATTGCTCGAGGGCATTAAATCGAACAGCAATTTAATCAAGCACGAATTGGCCCAACGTACAAAAAACCAACTGCGCCGAGTTCCGGAGCTCAGTTTTTATTTGGACGATTCTCTGGACTACATTGACGGTATTGAAAAATCGTTGAAAGGAGAAGAAAACCCCATTGAAAATCGAGATTTGCTGGACAAACGAAAGAAATCCTGATTTTGAACTTTCCCTTTTACATCGCAAAGCGCTATCTACGGTCCAAAAGCAGTCAAAATGCGGTGAACATCATAAATTTTATCACTTTTTTAGTAATAGTCATTGGCTCTGCCGCACTATTTATTGTGCTTTCTGCTTTTGCTGGACTTAAAACCTTCAGTCTATCCTTTACCAACACTTTTGATCCTGATTTAAAGGCCCTGCCGGTCACAGGAAAACATTTTTCAATTACGGCTACAGAGGAAATCGCTTTACAAAATATTGAAGGGCTGACAAATTACTCCAAAGAACTTGAGGAACGAGCCTACCTTACCTTTCGCGAGCGAAGCTGCATCGCCTATATTAAAGGAATTGATGGTAATTACCGATCTGTGACCGGGGTAGACAGCACACTATATTTTGGAAACTGGGGGGTTATGGAATATAATGGCGTTCTGGGTATTGGAATTTACAATTTGTTGGGTGTGCCCATAGACAACTACCAAACCCCACTTACTGCATTGGTCCCTAAATCCGGAAAAGGTTCGTTGAGCCAATTGGGTTTGAACTCAAAACCATATAATGAACTTCCCTTGGTCATTAGTGGAGTTTATGCCATTGAGGAAAATTTGGACAAAAAATACGTATTTGCCCAACTTCCACTCGTGCAGGCCCTGTTAGAAAAAGATAGCACCCAAGTTTCCGGAATCAATTTTAAATTAACAGGAGAGATTCCCCTTGAAAAAGTTCGAAACGCCATTAAAACTACTTTGGGCAATAAGGTTTTGGTACTCGACCGTCAAGAACAAAACGGAACCTTGTACCGAATGCTCAATACAGAAAACTTGGCCACCTATCTTATTTTCACACTGGTACTGATTATTGCTCTATTTAATGTCGTTGGAGCTATTATTATGTTGATTCTTGATAAACAGCAAAACTCTAAAACATTATACAATCTTGGTGTTACCATCAAGGAATTGCGAAGAATCTACTTTACGCAGGGAATCCTTGTCACTTCCTTTGGAGGACTCATCGGGGTTTTGCTAGGCTCTTTGTTGGTTGCTTCGCAATTACTCTTCGGCTGGTTAAAGATTACACCGTCATTGGCTTACCCTGTGGAATATAATATTATGAACCTGTTTGTGGTACTGGCCACCATTGTGGTTTTAGGCTTTATTTCATCCAAAATAGCCAGCAGCAGAATCAACCGAAAGTTAATCGAGGCTTAGGCAAATTGGAAATTTCCAAACTTTTCCAAAACCTCATCAAAGGCGGCGAACACATCGGCCGAATCATCACTGGTGACCATTTTCATCCGATATTCCTTGAAGTGAGGAATGCCCTTGAAGTAGTTCGTATAGTGTCTCCTTGTTTCAAAAACACCCAATTTTTCACCCTTCCAATCGATGGCCATCTGTAGGTGCCTTCGAGCAGCTTCGACCCGCTCCTCCATCGTAGGTGGTGTCAAATGGACCCCAGTGTTAAAATAGTGCTTCACTTCTTTAAAAAACCAGGGGTTCCCGATACTCGCCCTACCGATCATTGCTCCGACCAGACCAAAATCATCCCGCATCCGAACTGCTGCCTCTGGAGTATCCACATCACCATTTCCAAAAACCGGAATGTGCATTCGAGGGTTGTTTTTGACCTCAGCAATAGGTTTCCAATCCGCCTCACCTTTATACATCTGAACCCGGGTACGCCCATGAATCGTGATAGCTTGAATTCCCACATCTTGAAGTCGTTCGGCGACCTCAACAATTTTAATAGTGCTTTGATCCCACCCCAATCGTGTCTTTACGGTGACCGGTAATTTGGTTCGCTTCACAAGTTCGGAAGTCAATTTAACCATTAGGGGAATGTCCCTTAAAATCCCAGCCCCGGCATTTTTACATACCACCTTTTTCACGGGACAGCCAAAATTGATATCGATGATATCTGGATTTGATTTTTCCACGATGTCCACCGCCTGCAGCATTGAATCAAGCTCAGCACCAAAAATCTGGATGCCTACAGGGCGCTCTTTCTCGTAAATATCCAGCTTTATGACGCTCTTGGCGGCATCGCGAATCAACCCTTCGGATGAGATGAACTCCGTATAGACCACGTCGGCTCCTTGCTCTTTGCACAAAGCACGAAAAGGAGGGTCACTCACATCTTCCATAGGGGCTAGTAGCAATGGAAAATCCGGAAGTTCTATGTTACCAATTTTGGGCAAAACTTTCGTTTTTAGGATTGCAAAAATACAAAATACCGGAAAATCAGGGTTTTATTCCGATACTAAGCGATCTCTTTCCTTTTTCTCAATCCCTCTTTGATTGTCCTGTAGCCTAAAGTTTCCGAAATTATAGGTAAATCCAATTCTTATGAACTGGGTCTCTGGTCGTCTACGATAAAAATTGTCTTGGTTTAAGTATCTCGAGGTGTACGTGGGGATATATTGTTCGAGCAAATCCTCAGCGGCAATGGAAATCGTGGCTCTGTTATTAAAAAGTGATTTCCGAAGCCCTAGGGTAACATTCAATTGGTCGTCGGAGACATAGGAACCAAATAAAAATTTGGACAAATACGTGATAGTGGCCTCACCTGTAAATGTACCATCCTTTGAGAGGGTTAAATAGTTCGCTAAGTACGCATAAACACCATCCACTTCATTGGTGAACTCCTGATTGCCGCTTTCTGTAGCCAAAAAAGTTTCTTCCTCATGGAAAAAAGAAGTATAGGCATACACAAACCATGAGGGCAAAACGTTTTTACTCACGGTAAAATCCAGACCGTAGGATTTACTCCCAATCACATTTTGCTTAAGTTCCACCAAAGTTAGGTCTGTATTGTCCTGAAAGACGAGGTAAGCGATATTTCGTCCATTATCGCGATAGTAAATATCAAAAAAAAGCTCGCTGTTGAAGGTGTAGTTAAGATTGAAATTGTTGCTAAAGCTAGGTTGTAACCTAAGGTTTCCTTCCTCAAAATCATTTTCAGTAAAAAAATAGCGAAATGGATTCAGGTCATTGTACTTGGGCCTATCCACATTTCTTCCATAATCAAACGCAAAACTATGCTTTTCCGAAGGGGAGTACAGTACATACAGGGAAGGGAACGGTTCAAAAAAGTCTTGGGTATTGGTCTCGTTCAATGTAATTGATGTCCCTTCCGCATCTGTAAGCTCTCCCCGCAATCCCAGTTTCATAGACCATTTTTCCCAGTTTTTCACAAAGCTGAAATAGACGGCATATACATTTTCATCATAATTGTAAATATCGGAAAGGGAAGCGTCCACATTATTGTCCGAACCTATGAAATTGAAAAAATCAATATTGCTTTCGGATCGTATGGTTGATACTTTGAGCCCAGCTTCCAATGAGCCTGTGCCCAAAGGAGAGGAATAGTCGACCTGTCCTGTTAAAATTTGGATATCCTGTTCCGAATCCGTATCAA
This sequence comes from Allomuricauda sp., assembly GCA_028284725.1. GTDB lineage: Bacteria > Bacteroidota > Bacteroidia > Flavobacteriales > Flavobacteriaceae > Flagellimonas. The sequence goes on from JANQRD010000164.1 coordinate 37,301, forward strand.
AACCAAAAGTTCTCAGAAAATCGCCATTGTCGTCAAAATAGTTGGAAAGTAAGTTTTGGGATCCTTCGCTACTGTAATTTGTATAATGCCCATTCAACGAAAGCCGTGCCCCCTCTTTTTTGAGCTTATGTACATAGGACAGGTCAAAAGCTAAATTGGTATTGTCAAGATCAGCACCATTTTGTGTTGTAAAGGCTGAATCCAGTTGGTTTTGGCCATTTCGTATTTGGGTTTCGAGACCGGTATCCCTATCCTGGCCAGGATTGAGCAACAAATTGGAAGTTAGGTTTAGGCTATTTCGGGAGTCAAAATCGTAATCTAGGATTACGCTTGCATTATGTGCTTGGGTTTTTGTAATCTCTTCATAATCTGTACTCCATCTGGAAAAAACAGAATCCGCATCATCCATAAAATTGATGCCTTTATCCGTTTTCCGGATTTCTTTCTTAGGGTTGAAAGTGTAATTTGCAAAAACGTTCAGTTTGTCCGTTTTGTAATAATGGCTTGTACCGAAGCTGTATTTTGGAAACACTGCTTGGGTATACGTCCCGTTTACACTCCCCTTATAACCGGGGATTATGTTTTTGCTGGTCACAATATTTAAGATAGGACCTCCCTCAGCATCATAACGAGCCGGAGGGTTCGCAATCACCTCAACGGATTTAATATTGGTTCCCGAGAGGCCTTCTAAAAGGTCTTTAATCTCCTGACCTGAAAGCTGCACCTTCCGATCATTAAGATATACCGATGCACTTTGTCCCCGTATCTGTAAGTCTTCTTGATTTACAATGACTCCAGGGGTGCTTTTAAGGATATCCCATGAGCTTCCCTGCGAAACAACGGTATTCTCTACTGAAAAGACCAGTCTGTCTGGCAATCTTTGTAGTTTGGGACGCTGCCCCGTGACAACAACCTCATCCAAGCTGTTCTCCTCAAGCGGAATCACCAATGCCCCCAAGGAAACGTTTTGGGAAATGTCCAAAGCTCTCGGCTCTGAGCCCCTACCAACATAGCTGGCCTGCAATAAATATACATTCGGTACAACTTCAGTAAGCAGAAAACGTCCATTTTCATCTGCGGATGTACCTTTTACAAAAGTAGAATCCGATGCTTGTAGGAGAAGAATGTTGGCGTAGGGAATAATTTTATTTTGTCTATCTACGACCTTTCCGTTGATTTGGTAAGTCTGGCCATTTAAGCTAAGAGCGATAGCAAACACCAATAAAAAAATAGTGGTGGTATACTTCATTTATAGTTGGGGTTGGATATCAAATCTAAGAAAATATTTTAGAGCGCCATGTTTCGCTCCTCTTTGGTATTTACAAAAAACTCATTCCTTGGCAGCTAAAAGACCTATATTTGCACTTGCTAATGAGCCCTTATTTTATTGGGAAATTGTAGTTAATGAAGAAGATTAGAAATTTTTGCATCATTGCCCATATCGACCATGGAAAGAGCACTTTGGCCGACCGTTTGTTGGACTTCACCGGTTCTGTCACCGATCGTGAAAAACAGGATCAGTTGTTGGACAATATGGACTTGGAACGTGAACGAGGCATCACCATAAAAAGTCATGCCATTCAAATGGAATATGAGCATAAGGGCGAGACCTATGTGCTGAATTTGATCGATACTCCCGGACATGTTGATTTCTCCTATGAAGTTTCCCGATCCATAGCCGCCTGCGAAGGGGCGCTCTTAGTCGTTGATGCCGCTCAAAGTATCCAGGCGCAGACCATTTCTAATTTGTATCTGGCACTGGAAAATGACTTGGAAATCATTCCCGTGCTCAATAAAGTGGACCTGCCCAGTGCAAATCCAGAGGAAGTGACGGATGATATTGTAGATCTTTTAGGTTGCGATCCTGAAGAAGTGATTCCTGCAAGCGCCAAGACGGGTATCGGTATTGAGACCATTCTTTCCGCCATTATTGAGCGTATTCCTGCACCAAAAGGCAACCCAAATGAACCGTTACAGGCACTTGTTTTTGATTCGGTATATAACCCTTTTCGTGGGGTAGAAACCTATTTTAGGGTTATCAATGGTGAAATCAAAAAAGGGCAAAAAATAAAGTTTGTAGCGACAAACAAGGATTATTTTGCTGATGAAATAGGAACACTGAAACTCAACCAAGTTCCCAAAGATACCATATCAGCCGGCGATGTGGGGTACTTGATTACTGGAATCAAAGATGCCCGCGAGGTTAAGGTTGGTGATACTATTACTGACGCCAATAAACCTACGCAAAATGCCATCGAAGGTTTTGAGGACGTAAAGCCGATGGTATTCGCTGGAATCTATCCAGTGGACACGGAGGATTTTGAGGAATTACGTTCTTCGATGGAAAAATTGCAGTTGAACGATGCCTCATTGGTCTTTACCCCTGAAAGTAGTGCTGCCCTGGGTTTTGGTTTTCGATGTGGTTTTTTAGGGATGTTGCATATGGAAATCATTCAGGAGCGGTTGGAACGGGAATTCAACATGACCGTAATCACAACCGTGCCCAATGTGAGTTACCACGCATTTTCCACCAAAGACAAGGAAACTCCCATAATAGTCAACAATCCGTCCGATCTTCCGGATCCTTCCACCGTGGATCGGGTAGAAGAACCCTATATTAAGGCCACCATTATCACCAAAGCGGATTTTGTGGGCAATGTAATGTCGCTCTGTATTGAAAAACGGGGCCAGATTACCAATCAAACTTATTTGACCACGGAGCGTGTGGAGCTTAGTTTCGATATGCCCCTGGCCGAAATCGTCTTCGACTTTTACGACCGACTGAAAACCGTTTCAAAAGGGTATGCTTCCTTCGATTATTCCCCCATTGGAATGCGAACCTCCAAATTGGTCCGTGTCGATATCCTCTTGAATTCGCAACCTGTTGACGCCCTATCAGCATTGGTTCATTTTGATAATGCACACACCATCGGTAAAAAAATGTGCGAAAAATTAAAAGAGCTCATTCCACGCCAGCAGTTCGATATTCCCATACAGGCCGCTATTGGTTCCAAGATTATT
>JANQRD010000192.1 GCA_028284725.1 Allomuricauda sp.
CTTTTTAGTTTTACCTTACCAAAAACACCACCTACAGTGGGCAAGAATGAGAAAAGGAGCATAGCGCAGGTATTGGGTTTTGATGCTCTTCAACTTTTAAGGGACAAAAACTTTTTGGTGTTTTTCATTTCGTCCATTTTAATTTGCATTCCGCTGGCATTTTACTACCAGCATATAGGTACTTTTTTAACCGAATCCAAAGTCGAAAACTCCACAGCTTGGGCTTCCTTGGGGCAATTTTCGGAAATCTTCTTCATGTTGCTGTTGCCCTTCTTTTTCAAAAAATATGGATTTAAGAAAACTATATTGGTGGGGATGTTGGCATGGACCATACGATATTTGCTTTTCAGCTTCGGCGATTCAGGAGAATTATTTTTTATGCTCGTTATTGGGATTGCGTTACATGGTATCTGCTATGATTTTTTCTTTGTTTCCGGTCAAATATATACCGATTCAAAAGCAGGAGAAAAGTACAAAAGTGCCGCTCAAGGACTGATTACGCTTGCTACCTATGGTGTGGGAATGTTGATTGGTTTTTGGGTAGCAGGAATGATTTACGATAACTACGTTCAAACTGATGGCACTGCGTTATGGGAAAAGGTATGGATATTTCCATCGCTTTTCGCCTTGGCGGTTTTCTTAATTTTTGCGCTCACTTTCAAAAATGAAAAAATAGAATACAAATCTTAAAAAAATTCAAAAACCAATAACAAATTATGGAAAATGTGAACAAGAATCGATTATTTATTTCGTCCTGTATTGCCCTACTGGTTACGGCAATGACGTTTGCCATTAGAGCAAGATTGGAAACTGTTTTTGGGCCCGAGGGTATCGGCCTTACCTTGGAGCAAATTGGATGGGCATTTACACCTGCCTTTTTTGGTTTTACACTTGCCATGATCTTTGGAGGCATTCTAGTGGACACCTTGGGAATCAAAAAAATAACATGGTTGGCATTTATTACGCATGCCATTGGTATAACCTGGACCTTACTGGCAAGAGATCAAACCTCACTCTTTTTGGCAACGTTATTTGTTGGGATAGGTAACGGGATGGTGGAAGCCGCATTGAATCCAATGATTGCCTCAATGTACAGCGAGAACAAAACAAAAATGTTGAATCGGTTCCATATTTGGTTCCCCGGGGGCATCGTAATTGGATCAATTGTTGGTTGGCTGATTATGGATGTACTGGGATTGAGCTGGCAAATAATGGTGGGTGCACTCTACATTCCGCTACTGGTTTATGGTTTTATGTTTCTGGGGCAAGAGTTCCCGGTTACGGAACGTGTGAAACTTGGAGTCAGCAATAAGAAAATGTTTTCCAGTGTGGCCAAACCGCTCTTTATTTTTATGGTGATTTGCATGCTACTTACTGCAGCCACCGAGTTGGGGACCAACCAACGCATCGAATCCTTATTGAAATCCACCGTGGCAGTTCCTCTTTTGGTATTGGCTTTTATAAATGGGATTATGGCAACCGGTAGAGCCTTTGCGGGACAGGTAGTCCATCGATTGAAGCCTGAGGGAATGCTTTTGTTCTCTGCTGTTTTTGCATTTCTTGGCCTTTGGCTCCTGACCATTACCAGCGGACCCATGACATTTTTTGCGGCGGCCGTTTTTGCCGTTGGAATTACCTTCTTTTGGCCTACAATGCTTTCCTTTGTGGCGGAATACATTCCGGAAAGTGGAGCTCTGGGGCTGTCCATTATGGGAGGAGCAGGAATGTTTTCCGTTTCCTTGATTTTACCCATTATGGGAAATATCATCGATAATGCCAGTGCTAATGACGCCCTAAAAATAATGTCCGTATTGCCTGCAATCCTTATCGTATTGTTTATAGGATTGAATCTTTACATGAAAAAACGAAAAACAAATACACAAGCAGCTTAAAAGAACAAATCACATGCCCAAAAAAATCAGACTAGGAATTTTAGGTGGAGGAGGGGACTCCTTAATTGGAGTGCTCCACAGAGTGGCGGCCTTTATCAACGACAACTATGAAATTGTTGGGGCCGTTTTTAACCCGAATTTTGAACAAAACCTTGGCTTTGCCAAGGAAATCGATATTCCCACCAATCGTATATACAAGGATTTTGACACCTTGGTGGAAGAAGAAATGAAGCTGCCACCAGAGGAACGTATTCAGGTATGTTCGGTGCTCACGCCCAACTTTCTACATTTTCCCATGGCCAAAAAGCTGCTGGAAAATGGGTTCAATGTCATCTGCGAAAAACCCATGACCACAACCTATGAAGAAGCTAAAATTTTACAGGAGACTTTAGCGAAGGCAGGAACGGTATTCGCGGTTACCCACACCTATACCGGGTATCCCATGGTGCGCCAAATGCGTGAGATGATCAAGGCAGGTGCACTGGGAAAAATTCATAAGGTCGATGCCCGTTATTACCAGGGATGGATCAATACCGTAATACACGATAAGGAAAAACGATCCTCAGTATGGCGGCTTGACCCAAAAAAAGCTGGAATAAGCTCCTGTATGGGAGATATTGGGGTACACGCGTTTAATATGATTGAATACACTACAGGATTGCAGATTAAGTCGTTGCTATGCGATTTTAATTATTTGTATGAAGATAATCTCATGGATGTGGATGGTACCGTTCTGATTCGGATGGATGACCATGTAAAGGGAGTAATTCGGGCAAGTCAGGTTGCCACTGGTGAGGAAAACGGACTGGCCATAGCAATCTATGGCGAGAAAGGGGCCTTTAGATGGGAACAGGAAAAGCCGAATTTCCTATATAGATTAAGTGATACTGAACCGGTTCAAGTTTACAAACCGGGCCATGCCTATAATTCCGAACTATCGTTGGATGGCACCAAAATGCCTCCTGGACATCCTGAAGGGATTTTTGATGCCATGGCAAATATCTATTTAGGGGCAGCCAAAGCCATTCGGGGCGAAAAATACAACGATGGCGAATTCCCAACCATGCTGGATGGCGTTCGGGGACTCAATTTTATTGAGAGCACGGTAGCATCACACAAACAGGGTAATGTTTGGGTTGATTTGGACTAGCAAAATCACTCCAAAAAAAGAGAAAAAATGGTCGCTTTTACGCGGCCATTATCTTTGAAAAACTTTTTCAAATTCTTCAAAAACAACGATCATGCTTTCCCTAGGGGTCTTTTTAAATTCAGCTAGCTCCCTGGTGTAATAATCCCAATGGATCTTTTTCCAATGTTCCAAACTTTTGTCTCCTTCTCCCTCTAACCGCGCATGATCGGCACGAATCGCGAAAAACGGAACCAATTTGACGGAGGTAGTACGGATAATACATTTGGCCTTGCCAGACCAATCCGTTACAACAGCAAAATCCCCAATTTTGGGTATTTCTTCCTTTCGAAGTTGTAACCCCAACAGGGAGTGCGATGTGGCACGTTTGACATCTTTACAGACCAGTTTGACACACGTATTGGCGTCTTTTTCATTGTCACAAAAATGAATCACCTTAGGGGCATCTTCGGAAGCAAATTCGAGATGAGCGTCTAAAAAATCACCCCATAGATTTCGGGCTGAAGCGTTTTCCATAAGCAGTGGTTAAGAAAATTTGTTTTCGTTAAACTGTTGGGCCGCGTGGTTTGCTGCCCTGGCCGAAAAGGCCATATAGGTCAATGATGGGTTTACACAACTTGCGGAAGTCATAAAGGCTCCGTCAGTGATATAAACATTTGGGACATCATGTATTTGATTGTTGGCATTGAGCACAGAGGTTTTGGGGTCACGCCCCATACGGGCACCTCCCATTTCGTGGATACCCAGACCGGGGCCGGTTTCCGTATCATAAGGCTTTACATCCTTAAAGCCAGCAGCCTTTAACATAGCCACAGCTTCCTCTTTGATAGCCTCGCGCATATTCATCTCGTTTTCCTTGAACTCCACATCAAAATCCAATTGGGGAAGGCCCCATTGGTCTTTTTTATCACTGCTCAACGTTACGCGGTTATCATGGTAGGGAAGCATTTCCCCAAAGCCTGTCATACCAATTTGCCACCCTCCAGGTTTCAAAATAGCATCTTTGAGCGCTTTTCCATACCCTAATTCCGCCACCATCTCCGTCCAGTGATTTCTTCCGGCGCCACCTTGGAACCCAAAGCCCCGCAGAAAATCTTTTCGTTTTGTTTTCTCACTCAAGTTAACAAAACGAGGAATATAAAACCCATTGGGCCTTCTTCCTTTATAGTATTTGTCCAGATGACCATCGACTTTGGCCGACGCACCCAATTGATAGTGATGATCCATGATGTTCCGGCCTACCTGATTAAAGTTGTTGCCCAAGCCGTTTGGAAATGCTTTGGATTTGGACTGCAACAAAATTCCAACGGAGGCCATGGCAGAGGCGCAAAGAAAAACAATCTTACCCTTGAATTCCAATTGCTCATGGGTTTCTGCATCAACTACTTTTACTCCTGTGGCCTTTTTCCGGGAATCATCATAAACAACTTCGTAAACGATGGAGTTGGGACGTAAAGTCATATTTCCCGTTCGTTCTGCTGCAGGTAAGGTGGACGAATTGCTACTGAAGTATCCCCCAAATGGGCAGCCCCTCCAGCACCTATTTCGATATTGACAGGGACCCCTCCCTTCAAATTCCGTTGTGTTTTCGGTGATGTTTGCGGTTCTCCCGATAGTCAACACCCTTCCATCATCAAACTGGGAAGCCATACTCCGTTGTAGTTCCTTTTCAACACAGTTCAATTCCATCGGGGGTTGGAACTGGCCGTCTGGCAATTGTTTTAAACCCAATTTTTCACCACTTACACCAATATAGGACTCCACTTTGTCGTACCAGGGAGCGATATCTTTGTATCGCACCGGCCAATCTACAGCAATTCCTTCCTTTTTGTTGGCCTCAAAATCAATATCACTCCAACGATAACTCTGCCTCCCCCAAGTAATGGATCTGCCACCAACTTGGTACCCTCGGATCCAATCAAACCGCTTGGTTTCCTGATAAGGATGTTCCAAATCATTTACAAAAAAGTGCTTTACATCCTCTCTGGGTGCCCACCCCACTCGAAGCTGTTTGGGGTAGTTCTTCTTTTCAGCCTCCGAAAGCTCTCCACGAAGTGGATAATCCCATACGTCATCGTTCATGGTTTTATAATCCACAATGTGCTTTACCATGGGCCCTCTTTCAAGAACCAGGGTCTTTAGGCCATTCTCACACAATTCTTTGGCCGCCCATCCACCACTTATTCCGGTTCCGACAACAATGGCGTCATAAACTGTATCTTGATTCACAATTGTGCTGTTTTAATTGTTGGCTAATCCCTATATTTATGGTTTCTGCAGGGAAATTAAAAACATCGTATTTATTTCTTAAATATAGCGGATAAATCTCAAATCTTTAACGATTTATCTGTTCATAAAATGATTCTGAATGAAAACAATTAAAGGACCAGCCGTTTTTTTAGCACAATTTGTGGACAGTGAACCACCTTTCAATTCGTTGGATGGGTTATGTGAATGGGCTTCCGGATTAGGGTATAAAGGAATCCAAATTCCAACCTGGGAGTCATTTTTAATTGACCTTGATAAGGCCTCGGAGAGTCAGGATTACTGTGATGAACTCAAGGGAAAAATCAATTCGTATGGTTTAGAGATCACGGAGCTTTCCACCCATTTGCAGGGGCAGTTGGTAGCAGTGCATCCGACTTATGACATTATGTTCGATAATTTCGCTCCGGATGCGGTCAAGAACAATCCAAAAGCCCGTACAGCATGGGCCGTGGAAACGGTGAAAAAGGCTGCCACGGCGAGTAGACGATTGGGAATTAGCGCACATGCAACATTCTCTGGATCTCTGTTATGGCATACGGCCCATCCCTGGCCACAAAGACCTCCTGGCCTTGTGGAAATGGGATTTGAGGAGCTGGCTAAGCGTTGGATGCCCATTCTGGATCATTTTGATAAGGAAGGCGTGGATGTTTGTTATGAAATCCATCCGGGTGAGGACTTGCACGATGGGGACACCTTCGAACGGTTTTTGGAGGCCACTGGCAATCACAAAAGGGTAAACATTTTGTACGATCCGAGCCATTTTGTCCTCCAACAATTGGACTATATTGAATATATCGACCATTATCATGAATTTATTAAATCCTTCCATGTAAAAGATTCCGAATTCAATCCGACTGGAAAAAAGGGAGCCTTTGGAGGGTACAACGATTGGGGAGATCGCGCTGGACGATATCGTTCTTTGGGGGATGGCCAGATTGATTTTAAAACCATTTTCTCCAAATTGACACAATACGGTTGCGATGTATGGGCGGTGATGGAATGGGAATGTTGTATTAAAAGTCCAGAGCAAGGTGCGAGGGAAGGCGCAAAATTTATTCAAGATCATATTATTGAAGCGACCACAAAGACCTTCGACGATTTTGCCGGAGCGGAGACGGACAAAGAAAAACTTAAAAAAATACTGGGACTATGAAACGACTACTGCTATTGGCTTCCTTAATCCTGTTTTTTGCGTGCAAGGAAAAATCAAAGGAGAAAACAGAGGTTGCCAAAAAACCGGAATCGGAAATGGAAGCGAGCAACCAACAAACAGAATGGATTACCCTGTTTGACGGGACTTCCTTTGCTGGGTGGCATCTTTACAACAGTGGTGAGGTCGATGAACCCTGGACACTGGAAGATGGCGCCATGGTATTTTACCCTCCGGAGAACAGAGCTGAGGGGGAGAGCTTTAATCTTGTTACGGACAAGGATTTCACCAATTTTGTGCTCACCCTTGAGTGGAAGATCGCCAAAGGGGGTAACAGCGGAATCTTTTGGGGTGTTTTTGAAGGAACAGAATACAGTCAACCGTATTTGACGGGACCGGAAATACAGGTGCTGGATGACAAGGCCCATCCAGATGCCAAAAATGGGACAACCCATCAGGCAGGGGCACTTTACGATATGGTCGCACCATCTGAAAATGCGGTGAAGCCAGCAGGGGAATGGAACGCTGTGGAATTGATGGTAAATCACGAAACCAACACAGGTCATGTCATATTGAACGGGAAAAAGATAGTCGAGTTTCCGGTACATGGTTCCGAATGGGACAAGATGGTGGCCAATTCCAAGTTTGCTGATTGGGAGGGCTTTGGAGCTTACCAAACTGGGAAAATAGGGTTGCAAGACCACTATGATATCGTGGCCTTTAGAAACATTAAAATCAAAGAACTTTAAAATGAACAAATTTGGAACCATACTTTTAGGGCTATTTATGTTGACAATGACTATTTCTATAGCTCAAGAAAAAGAACCGACCAAGCCTGAGGCCACCGAATTTTATGAACCAGTTCCACCTAGGGTGATTCCAGGGAAAAATGGTGCTCCACCAAGTGATGCCATAGTACTTTTCGATGGGAAAAACTTTGACCAATGGATCAGTAGTGTGGATAGTACAGAGGTAAAATGGATATTGAATGGTGATGGCAGTATGACGGTCAAAGACAAGACTGGAAGCATACAGACCAAAAAGAACTTTGGCAGTATGCAGCTGCACATCGAGTGGAAATCCCCGAAGGAGATTCAGCGGGATGGCCAGAACAGGGCAAACAGCGGTGTTTTCATCCAGCAACGCTATGAGATTCAAGTGCTGGACAACAATGATAATCCAACCTATGTAAACGGTCAGGTTGGCTCTGTGTATAAACAGGGGGTTCCCTTGGCCATGGCATCCGTCCCTTCTGGGGAATGGAATTCGTACGATATCATTTTTCACGCTCCGGAATTCAGTAGAGGTGGAAACATTGTAAAACCGGCTACCGTAACGCTTTTGCACAATGGGGTTTTGATTCAGGACCACTTTGTCATCGAAGGCACCATAAAGTATATCGGATGGCCGAAATACGAGGCCCATGGCAAAGCACCTTTGCTGCTTCAGGATCACCGGGATAACAGTAGAGTAAGCTTTAGAAACATTTGGGTAAGGGAATTGGATTAATCCATTCATGCACTTTTCCAATAGTTTTTAAGGTGAAGTACCAACCCCTTTTTGGTTACCTTTGCCAAAATTTAACCACACCCTATGATTCAATCGATGACCGGTTTTGGAAAGCACGTTGTGCAACTTCCTTCCAAAAAAATTACGATTGAGCTCAAGTCGCTCAACAGTAAAAACCTCGACATCAATGCCAGAATACCCCAGACCTATAGGGAAAAGGAGCTCGAACTTCGCAAAATGATCGCGGATCTATTGGTGCGGGGAAAGGTTGACTTAGGCTTGTATGTGGAAATCACGGGAGAGGAAACCACGGCAGAGGTAAATCAAGGTGTCGTGAAAAAATATATGCAGCAATTGGCTGGAATTGCTGAGGGAGATGATTTGAAACTGATGGAAATGGCCCTGCGTATGCCCGATGCCATGAAAACCGATAAAAACAACATTGACGAGGAAGAGTATACGGAGATAAAAAAAGCGATGCGCCATGCACTTACCGAAATAGTGGCTTTTCGTAACGAAGAAGGGCAAGTTCTGGAAAAGGATTTTGTGGAGCGACTTAAAAACCTGAACACATTGCTTGAGCAGGTCAAAGCCATGGATCCCGAGCGATTGGATACGGTTCGGGAGCGCTTGGAGAGAGCGGTGGCCGATCTTAAAGTAGAAGTTGATGCCAACCGTTTTGAGCAGGAACTGATTTATTATTTGGAAAAGTACGACATTACCGAAGAGAAGGTTCGCTTGGCCAATCACCTAAATTATTTTGAATCTACTTTGAAATCTAAGGATTCCAATGGAAAAAAGCTGGGCTTTATCGCACAAGAAATTGGTAGGGAAATTAATACCATTGGGTCCAAAGCCAATTACGCACCCATGCAGCAACTGGTAGTGCAAATGAAGGACGAATTGGAAAAGATCAAAGAGCAAATGCTCAATGTACTATGACAGAAGGCGGCAAACTTATCATTTTCTCGGCCCCCTCAGGTAGTGGCAAAACCACAATTGTAAGATATCTTTTGGAGCAACCCGAACTGAACCTGGCCTTTTCGGTTTCTGCGACTTCACGACCTAAACGTGGCAAGGAGAAGGATGGGGTGAATTATTACTTCATGTCCATTTCAGAATTCAAGAAACATATTAAAAATGGTGATTTTTTGGAATGGGAAGAAGTGTATCGCGATAATTTCTACGGAACTTTAAAAAGTGAGGTGGAGCGACTTTGGGCAGAAGGGAAGAACGTCATTTTTGATATAGATGTGGTGGGAGGACTCCGCATCAAAAAGAAATTTCCAGAGCAGACGCTTGCGGTTTTTGTGAAACCTCCAAGTGTGGATGAGCTAAAAATTAGATTGAAAAAACGAAGTACCGAAAGCGAGGATAAAATAAACATGCGCATTGCAAAGGCTTCTGTGGAGCTTGCCACAGCACCACAATTTGATAAGGTGATCAAAAACTATGATTTGAAGGCGGCCCTAAAAGAGTCTCACAAATTGGTGGCCGAATATGTGGGAGCGGAGGTATCTGACACTAAGGAAGATTGACCAATGAAAAAGGTGGGACTATATTTCGGCACCTTTAATCCAATTCATGTGGGACATTTGGTCATTGCGAACCATATGGTGGAGTTCTCCGATTTGGATGAGGTTTGGTTCGTGATTACCCCACAAAGCCCGTTTAAGACCAAGCTGTCCCTGCTCGATGACCATCACCGGTACCAGATGGTTTTTGAAGCGGTACAGGAGTATCCCAAATTAAAGCCAAGTAAAATCGAGTTCAATCTGCCACAACCCAATTATACGGTCAACACCTTGGTCCATTTGGATGAGGAATATGGGGCATCACACCAATTTTCCCTTATTATGGGGGAGGACAATCTGAAAAGTTTCCATAAATGGAAAAACTACGAGGCCATATTGGAAAACCATGAGCTTTTTGTGTATCCTAGAATTTCTGAAGGCGAACTGGAACATCAGTTCAAGAATCACCCAAAAATACACCGAGTGGATGCGCCAATCATGGAAATTTCGTCCACATTTATCCGAAAGCAGCATAAAGCAGGGAAAAATGTAAGACCACTACTGCCCGATGCTGTATGGAGCTATATGGACGAAATGAATTTTTACCGTTAGAAGTCCCTTTAACGGGTAAGCTAGTTTTGCTTTACAATACGTGCCGGTTCCACTGTACTATCGTGCTCCGTGTAATACAGTTCGAGCAACTTCATGGTGGATTTGATCAAATCCTTGCTCTCCGTTAAAAAGGAAAAGTACAGTGTGGTGTTTTTTGGGCTCGATTCCTCTGTACGGGTACGGGCCACCTGTTTTTCAATTTTTTCGGATACAAGTTCGAAGAATTCATCTCTTTGTTGAAGAATGGAACCTATTTTTTCAAAAGTCCGGGTTTGGAAAATTTCCCGGGTGTTATCAAAAAGACGCTCCAGTGCGGTATCGAGCTCTTTAAGCTCCTTGATCTGGGTGTACTTTAGTTTCTTGTGGTTGTTGTGCACATGATTGTATCCGAGGGTGGAAATGTATTCGAGCGACTGGGAAAAATCCTGAAGGTGCCCCAGCAAACTGATGTAAAAATTACTGGCTCCTCCGACACTTGATTCATCCAGATTTTTTATGAAATAAAAGATGTTGTTTTTTAGGTCGTCAATTTCATTGGTCATCTTATTGACGCCCTTGCGATTTTTACGAAGTAAATCGATTTGATGTCGTGCGAGTCCGTTGACCGAATTGGTATAGATTCGGTTACTTCGCTTAATCATATTGCCAATGTTGTCGGCACTTTCTTCAATGACTCCTTGTATCGAACTGCTTTCCGCCCTACGCAAGCTATCCTCAGCCTTGATCACCTTGGTCTTTTTGTTGTGCGACAGGTAATTACGCAACAGAATAACTGCGGCAAAGACCAATAGTGCTATAATGGCAACCAGCTTTCCAAGGTGCAAGAGATATGCAATGAGTGCAGCAGCGACAAAAGCGCTTAAGGCTGTAAAAAACCATCCTCCGATGACATTTAACACACCAGCTACCCTATATACTGCACTTTCCGCACCCCATGCTCGATCCGCTAACGAGGTCCCCATAGCAACCATAAAAGTTACATAGGTGGTGGAAAGTGGCAATTTCATAGAGGTGGCAATGGATATCAACACACTGGCCACCATCAGGTTTACGGCAGCCCTTACCAAATCGAATGCGGGCATGTCCTGAATCTTGCTTTTGGGCACATAGGTATAGGGTATCACAAATTGCTTATCCACTTTTTTTGCAATGGATGGCGGGATTACTTTGGATAGATTTTCAAATGCCCCAATACTGAATTTCACTATTTGTCGGGAAAGATAGTTGGGCTGAAACCGCTCATCACCTTCATCTTGTCTGGCCAAATCGACACTGGTCTTCACTACACTTTTCGCCTTGGAAGAAAACCAAAGGGTAATCACCATTATTCCTCCAGAAAACAAGAGAAGTAACGTAGGTGTACGCACCGCTGCGGCGAGTCCACTCATATTATATTGGGTGGGGTCGACTCCAGATACCTGCCAATCCTGAAAGGATTGCAATGCCGCAATGGGGACTCCTATAAAGTTTACCAAGTCGTTGCCCGCGAAGGCCATGGCTAAAGCAAAGGTTCCAAAAGCAATGATCAGGGTGTAGATATTCCATTTCAGAAAACGGGCGCCTACCCACGAAAAGAGAATCCAGAAAATCACATTGGCCAAAACAAAGAGTTCAGGTTGTGTGGTTACAAATTCAGACATGGAACCATTAAAAATAGCGGCACTTTTCAACCCTTTTACCAGAATGAAATACACAATGGCGGTAATGGCCAAACCCCCAAAAATGGCTTCCACCCATTTGGACTTGCTCTTGAAATCAAAAGAAATCAACAGTCTGGAAACAAATTGAACTATGGCCCCAATAGTGAATGCAATAAACACGGATAAAAGAATTCCGAAAATGATTTCGGTCGCTTTATCGGTATTGATATAGGCCCCCAAATCCGAGAACCCACGATCCAGGTTAATGATTTTTACGAGTGAAATGGCAACAGAAGCACCCAATAATTCAAAAACAATGGAGACCGTTGTGGAGGTAGGCATTCCCAGGGTGTTGAAAAAATCCAGCAATAGGATGTCCGTTATCATCACGGCCATAAAAATGAACATGATTTCTTCGAACACAAATTCACCTGGATTAAAAATTCCCTTCCGGGCAACCTCCATCATCCCACTGGAGGACATGGCGCCAAAGGCGATACCAACACTGGCTATGATCATGATGGTCTTAAAGGAAATGGCTCTCGACCCTATTGCGGAGTTTAAGAAGTTAACGGCATCATTACTAACGCCCACCACTAAATCGGTTATTGCCAAAATTCCAAGTGCAACAACCATAAAAACGTAGATATTCTCCCCCATGGATCAAAAAATATGACAAAAATGCCACTATAAATCCGCAATCAGGTTAACAAAATGTTACGAAATACGACCTAAAAAATCGATTATTTTTTCCTTGACGAACTTATCGATTTATGTTTTGGCATATCTTCGCCCAAATAAATAAATACATGGATTGGGAACGTTTGCTCTCACTTAAACGCTTCGGGGACACACATAAAAGATTGCGTAAAGAACAGGAGGAAACCCGGCTTGGGTTTGAGGTGGATTATGATCGGATCATCTTTTCATCCGCCTTCCGAAGCCTGCAGGATAAAACCCAGGTGGTTCCCATGCCAATCAGCGTTGGATCAAAGAAAGATTTTGTACATACCCGACTTACGCACAGTTTGGAGGTTTCCGTAGTAGGCCGGAGTTTGGGACGTATTGCCGGTCAACAAATTTTGGCGAAGTATCCTCATTTACAGGAGATTCATGGATATCAATTCAATGATTTTGGGGCCATTGTTGCCGCTGCGGCACTCGCACACGATATTGGCAACCCACCTTTTGGGCATAGTGGGGAGAAGGCCATTGGGAATTATTTTGCCCAAGGCAATGGGAAAAAGTACCAAAGCACTCTTTCACCAGAGGAATATCAAGATTTGGTTGACTTTGAGGGGAATGCCAACGGGTTCAAACTGCTAACCGAATCGAGGAAAGGGGTGCCGGGTGGACTTCGCCTGAGTTATGCAACGCTAGGTGCTTTTATGAAGTATCCGAAAGCTTCATTGCCCAAAAAGCCATCCAAACATATCGCCGACAAAAAATATGGATTCTTTCAATCGGAGAGGGAGTTTTTTATGGAGGTCGTCTCCGAAATTGGGCTTATTCCCAATCCAAACAATCCAGAAATTGGATTTTATCGACACCCGTTGACCTATTTGGTGGAGGCCGCCGATGATATTTGCTATACCATCATCGATTTTGAGGACGGTATCAATTTGGGACTTATTCCGGAGGAATATGCCCTGGAGTATCTTATCAACTTGGTGAAGGACAGCATCAACACCAAAAAGTACAATGCCATGACCAACTCGAGCGACCGTTTGAGTTACCTGAGGGCTTTGGCCATAAACACGCTGATTCGTGATGCGGTTGAGGTATTCGTTCAGAATGAATCCAAAATTCTTAAGGGGATTTTTGATTCGGCCTTACTGGATAAAGGAAAATTTAAAGCCCAGATCGATGATATCATAAAACTAAGTGTCGAAAGAATATATCAATCCACAGAAGTCATTGACAAAGAGTTGGCAGGGTACAAAATAATCTCAGATTTGCTGGAGATCTATACTACGGCGTTGATTAACCGCCTAGAGGGCTCGGAAACCAACTACGACAAACTACTGATCAAAAGCCTTCCAGAAAATTACACTAACACAGATGTATCTACCTACAAAGTGCTATTGGACACTTGCTGTTTTGTAGCCAGCTTATCAGACAGTGCAGCAGTCCACATTCACAATAAACTATTGGGGCAAAGTTTTTAGAAGGCATAGTTTAACCCGACGCCCAATAATTGCTTGAACTGAATTCTTGGGATACCAGGATCTATAATAGTACCGTCATCGGCGACCACTTCGTCAAATTTAATGTCATCATCAAAAATTACATGGGTGCCAATGTTCGCATTGATGTATTTGTTGACCTTGAGATTGAAGGTCATCTCCCAGTCCACATCAATATTTCCAAAGCTTAACAAGTAGTCGGTGTATACGCTGAGCCGATGGTTCATCAACACGTTTTTAAGCACTTCCTTTTCCCAAGTATTCGTAATCAGAAAACCAAGTTCCATAAAGATGTGTTCTCCCTCATCAACACCAAACGCGCCCTGCTCGGACAACTGCTCATCCAACACAAAAGTAGATTTCATGGTGATGGGAGAGATGTACAGATTGAACTTTTTCCCCTCGGGAATATAAGATGTACCAGCTCCTAAAAACAAATACCCTGGCGACATAAATCTGGAAATGGGAGTTTCACGGTTGGGATATTTAAAACCATTGGAAAACTGAGTGTTGAAATTGGCCTTTACCGAATAATACCAACTGGTTATGGTGTCCTTTCTAAAACCAAAAGTCGAGGCGAGTCTGATTTGGTCATCCGTTTTTCTTAGTTGCCTCCCCTCTTGGGCATTGATACCGTATCGGAGCCGTAGTTCATTATCCCAGTTCAGGTAACGAAATTTATAGTTTCTGGCAAACCGAAAATTGGCTAAAGCTGAAACGGAGTTATCACCACCAGCATTCCAATTTACAAAGGCCACTTCGTTGATATTAAGCCCAAACTCGTTCGCCTTGTCCCAAAAAGACTGGGGCACAAAACGCTTACGTCTTTTGAGCAAGGGCTTTATCCTGTTCAGAACAGTCCTTGGATCGGTTAATTTTGCGCCGCGGGGCACATACTTAAGCTTTACTTCCTTAATTCTGACAACAGTAAAATCGGTTTCGGTGGTATCCTTTTCAAAGACTTGTAGTGGATTTACTTGTGCCTTAAGGGAGAGAAAAAAGCAAAGAAAAAATACAAAAAAACAAATTAGTCGCATGTGGTCAAGGTTGATTTTATATAAGAAAGAATTCCATCAAAATGTATACCAGCCAAGGCATGGGTCTCCTCCATTGTTCCATGCTCAACAAAGTTATCTGGGATGCCAAAAATTTTAACAGGGGTGCTGTATTGTTCTTCATTGGCAAATTCCAAAACCGCGGAACCGAACCCTCCCAGTTTGCAGCCATCTTCCACCGTCACAACCGAGGCATATTTTTCGAAAATGGCCCTAAGCCTATTTTTATCCAAAGGCTTTACAAACCGCATGTCATAATGACCAATGGATTCCGGACAGTTCAATGTTTCAAGCAAGCTGGAAACTTCGTTTCCAACATGACCAACGGTAAGAATGGCTATTTCCGACCCTTCTTTGAGGCAGCGGGCCGTACCTATTTCAACGGACTCAAATTCATTTCTCCAGTTTTGGTTGACTCCTCTTCCCCGGGGATAGCGGATGGCTATGGGACCATTCAAGCCTTTTTGGGCGGTATACATGATGTTCCTGAGTTCCATCTCATTCATGGGCGCAAAAATGGTGAGATTCGGAATGCAACGTAAATACGCTAAATCGAAAACACCATGATGGGTAGGCCCATCCTGGCCCACAAGTCCTGCCCGATCTAAGCAAAAAATCACCGGAAGGTTCTGCAAGGCCACATCGTGGATTACCTGATCGTAAGCACGCTGCAAAAAGGTGGAATAAATATTACAAAAAGGTACAAGACCCTGGGTTGCCATTCCTGCAGCCAGTGTTACGGCGTGCTGTTCAGCGATACCGACATCGAAAGCCCTATCAGGAATGGCATCCATCATAAATTTAAGGGAACTGCCCGTAGGCATGGCCGGAGTTATGCCCACAATTTTTTCATTCATTTCTGCAAGCTCCACGATGGTATACCCAAATACATCTTGATATTTTGGCGGTTGGTCTTGCTGACTTTTTTTGATGCGCTCTCCCGTGGCCTTATCAAATTTTCCCGGGGCGTGGTACACTACCTGATTTTCTTCGGCTTTTTTAAGGCCCTTACCCTTAGTGGTGATTACATGAAGCAGTTTAGGGCCCTCAACAGACTTTAATCGTTGTAATTCCTCAACTAATTTGGGAAGATCATGTCCATCGATAGGGCCCGAATAATTCAAGTTGAGACATTCGAACAGGTTCTCATCCTTTGCCGTACCTGCTTTTACATTGGTCAGGTATTTTTTCAGTGCTCCTACACTTGGATCTATTCCGATTGCATTGTCGTTAAGTACGATAAGTGCATTTACATCTGCAACACCTAAATGGTTCAGTCCTTCAAAAGCCATTCCACTGGCGATGGAAGCATCCCCAACCACTGCAATGTGCTGTTTTGTGGTGTCACTTTTTAGTTTGGAGGCCAGAGCCATGCCAAATATGGCGGAAATGGCTGTGGAACTGTGTCCGGTGCCGAAATCATCATATACACTTTCACTTCGTTTGGGAAAGCCACTAATGCCCCCCAATTGCCGATTGGTATCGAAGATTTCTTTTCGGCCAGTCAAAATTTTATGACCATAGGCCTGATGTCCCACATCCCAAATAAGTTTATCGTTTGGAGTGTCAAAAACATAATGCAAAGCAATGGTGAGCTCCACAACACCCAAACTGGCCCCTAAGTGCCCTTCCTTGGTCGCCACAATATCGATGATGAATTCCCTGAGTTCTTGGGCAAGTTGAGGCAAGCTGTCCAAGGACAGTTTTTTGAGGTCTTCTGGGGAGTTGATATGTGTTAAAAGTCTTTCCAAGAAATTAAAAAACAAAAATACCTATAATCACCAAAATGAATTTATGCGTAGTTTAGCCATCTTTAAAATGATATTAAAAAATTGTGCAGAACCCATTCGACGATACGTATTTTATGAAAAGAGCCTTGCAAGAGGCGGAAACTGCTTTTGAAAATGGTGAGGTGCCCGTAGGTGCTGTTATCGCCGTCAATAACAGGATTATCGGGAGAGCCCATAACCTTACAGAACGCCTGAATGATGTTACGGCCCACGCTGAAATGCAGGCGATTACCGCGGCATCCAACTTTTTGGGTGGCAAGTACCTGCATGGTTGTACACTCTACGTAACGTTGGAACCCTGCCAAATGTGTGCGGGGGCGCTGTATTGGAGCCAGATCTCCAAAGTGGTATATGGCGCTGCGGATTTGGAACGCGGATTCAATGTGATGGGCGGACATCTACACCCCAAAACAGAAGTCGTCGGAGGGATTTTGGAAAATGAGGCCTCGGAACTTTTAAAGCGATTCTTTATCCAAAGGCGGAATCTCAACTAGTCGACTTTTATTTGGACTGCTCTGCCTGCTTAAAAATGGAAAAGAGCTCTTGGTTTACCTCTTTGGTGGTCAATTTAAAAACTTTTAATGTTTCCGTCTGAAGGGGAGAGCCGTAGTTTTCATAAATCCTGACTTTCAGATAAGTTGGCGTTAAGCTCTTGTTGCCGATATACTTGAGGTTGACTTTCCATTCACCGGGCATTGAATCGTCGATGATAAAGTCTTTCACGCTATAGCCAAGTTGCTTTTCTTCAATGATTCTTTCTGAATTTTGGGCCGTGGTATGCGTCCAATTGGAATATCCGTCATTGGGCCCCACAAACTGAAGCTCGAACTCCGCTTCGTTATCATTCCATTCAAAAACAAGGCGCGTCGCCCCGGGAGAGAAGTCTTCCTGTGCTTCCTGGTTCACCATAGTGGTGAAATAGTATTTTGGATGGCGCGCGAATGCACTTTTTACTTCACGCTCAAAGAAAGGCCCAAGTTCCAAAGAGTCGATATAAAAAAATTGCCTGTCGACCAGATCGTTGAACCGTAAATAAAGCTCTAAAGCTCTTTTTGTATTGTTAAGTTTTAGGTTACTATTTGCTAAATCGAAATAGGACTGCAGGTACTGCGGCCTAAGTTTTATGACCTCTCTATAAACCTCGTTCGAGCGATCAAAAAAACCATGGTCTTCCAGCACATAGGCCAGAGCTTTTAACAGCACTGGATTTCTTTCAAAAAGATGATAATTCTCGCCGATGATTTCCAGGGCAAATCCCTTTTTGTTCCATTTTTGAACGAAGTATTCGAACGCATCCAAAAAGAAAAAAGGAGAATTGGAATATTCCTTCGAAAGAGAACTATACCGCTCACGGGCCGTTTTCAAATCTTTGCAGGCATATAGTTCTTCCAGGTATGTTGGTCTATTGTTTTGGGATACTGAGTCAAATGTCAAGGCGTCCCCATCATACACATTCGGATTGTATCGGGTGTTGGGCTCATTGGCTTTAAACGCCGTCTCAGTGGTTCCGGTTCGCGTATTGATGACCACTACCCCCGAAGCACCGGCACTGCCATATTGCACAGTAGAGGCAAATCCGATTAAAACGGCGACCCTTTCAATATTGTCTGGTATAATCCATATGGGGGTGTCCGTGAATATTTGGCCATCGACATCAAAGATTGCTGTCCCTGGATTTCTTATGGAGGGTGTTGACCTTACCAGGACAATTCCACCGGAATTGCAATCGCCGAGGACCCGAACTCCGGCAACATTGCCCCGCAACACATCCAGGATGCAAAAATTTGATGGAGCTTTTATCCTGTCCTTGCTCAAAACCTTCAAGTTCCCCGCGAATGTGGCCTTATCTAGGTATCCAAAGGTTGTCTTGACTATGTTTTGGTTTGTTGGGTACTCTGCCTTAAGATCCCTTCTTTTTCTTTTGCTGACCACCACCTCACTCAATTGTTCCACCTCTGGTTCCATGCTTATGTTGATGATCTCGGTAACATCCTCGACCAAAATCTTCACCGGTTTCATCCCCAAATGGGTAAATACCAATATATCGCCTACCGCAGCTTCTATTTCATAGGCACCATGGGCATTCGTCACACCCAATACCTCGTCCGAGATAGCTATTTTTACGTTTTCCAAAGGCTGTTTTTCCGCAGTGACCTTTCCCCTTATTTTTTTTTCTTGCTGGGAATAAGAGTAAGAGTGAGGGAGCAGGACTAAAAAAAGTAGGAGGAAAATACCACTATGCAGTCTAGATTTGGCCATACACTAATTTAACAAATGTTTAAATAGCCCCAACAAAAAATCCCAGCCGAAAGGACTGGGATTCAACAAATCAAAATAAAATATTACTATTAGATCACTTGCACTTGTGCAGCAACCTTTCCTTTTCTTCCTTCTTCTTCTTGGTATTCTACTTTGTCTCCCTCTTTCAATTCCACTCCGTTCAATGCGGTAACATGAACAAAAATGTCATTTCCCGTGTCGTCGTTGGTAATGAACCCATAACCTTTGGATTCATTGAAAAATTTTACTGTTCCAGTCATTAAAAAAAATAATTGTTAAAATACGAAAGTAGTTTATTTATAACGGCTAAAAGTAAAATGACTGTAAAATCTTCCGAAAATTATTGATTTTCGGTTTTTTTGTTGTCCTGACCTTGCATCTTTTTAATGTTCTCCTTGGTCAACATATAATCTTTCATTTTTTTGCCCTTACTTTCCTTAAACAAAAATAGGGGCATAGCGACCAAAAAAAGTCCTACCGTACCCGCTCCAATAAATTTATTGGCTATAAGTTGCTGTTCTTCTTTAATGGTAAACCCGTAAATGATCGAACCAAAAGAGGTCAATACGATCAGCACGATAAAGTATTTCAATTTGAACTTCATGGCGAATGACTGATTAATTTTCTACGATAGGCGGTCAGTAGTTTGGACTTTGAAATGAACCCAAAGTACTTACCTTCTTTGATCACGGGCAAGTTCCAAGCCCCACTGTCCTGGAATTTTTGCATCACCTGTTTCATGCTATCCGATTCGTAAAAAATATGTTCGGGCGGGGCGTGCATCAGGTTTTTTACATGGATTGAATCGTAAAGTTCCGTATTGAACATAAACTCGCGGATGTCGTCCAGGACGATAATGCCCATCAATTTTTCATCCTCGTCGAGTACTGGAAAGAGATTTCTTTTTGACTTGGAAACAGATTCATGCAACATGTCCCCAAGCGACATTTCGGGTTGCACAGGTTTGAAATTTTTCTCGATCACGTCATCCATCTCCATCAAAGTAAGTACCATTTGATCTTTGTTGTGGGTCAACAGGGCACCAATTTTGGCCAATTCCTTAGTGTAAATGGTATAGTCCAGTGCATTTTTGGTGATGAGATACGAAATGGAAGCAGTGATCATCAAGGGTACGAACAGTTGGTACCCGCCTGTGATTTCCGCAATCAAAAAGATGGCGGTTAAGGGTGCATGGATTACCCCGGCAATCAATCCGGCCATACCAATCAGTGTGAAGTTACTTTCTGATACATAAAAGCCCAGTCCGAGGTTGTTGATGACCTTCGCCACTACATTACCCAGTGCACTCCCCATAACCATAGTAGGAATGAAAATTCCACCAGCCCCTCCAGCCGCGAAAGTTGCTGTCATGGCGATGGCTTTAAAAATGGTAATGCCGAAAAGCAGCGCAATCACCACCCAAATGTTTTCCGTATAGGCATCGAAAGGGGTTTTCCCCAGGGCTTGCGTATGGTTTCCGTCCAAAAGATTGTTGATGAAGCCAAACCCTTCTCCATAAAGCGGGGGAATGGCATATAGCATGATACCTATCGCAATACCACCTACCAATAATTTGTACTTCGGACTTTTAAAGCGTTTAAAGAAATCCAGAATGCCAAAATACATTTTTGTGAAATATATGGAGGCGAAGGCCGTACCCACACCCAGTAAAATGTAAAAGAAGGTATCTTTCAATTGAAACCCCTCGGACAATGAAAAGTTGAAAAGAACTTCGTTACCCAGAAAGAAATAGGAGGTAAGCACTCCCGAAATTGATGCCAGCAGCAATGGAAGCATCGACAGCATGGTAAGATCTAAGGTGAACACCTCCACGGCAAAAATAATGGCCGCAATAGGGGATTGAAAGATGGATGAAATGGCCCCTGCGGAGGCACAGGCCACCAACAGGGAACGTGTTTTCGCATCGATATGGAACCATCTACTTAAATTGGAACTAAGTGCAGATCCCGATTTAACAGCTGGGCCCAACAATCCAACGGATCCCCCAAAGCCTACGGTCAGCGGAGCGGCAATCAATGGAGTATAGATATCCTTTACCCTGAGTAGCCCCCCTTTTTTGGACAATGAAAAGATAATCGAGGAAACCGCATGTTGTATAGGTTCTTTATGGACGAACTTTACATAAAGAAACACTAGAGTCAAACCAACTATGGGCAGGATGAAATAAAGTTGGTTTTCCGAAAAAACTATTCCAGTTTCCAGTAAAGCTTGAATGAAATAGGTAAAGTTTTTTAACGTGACGGCGACCAACCCTGCCAAAAACCCGACCACCAAACTCATTATATGTACAAAGGTTCGGTTGGAGATATGTCTGTATCGCCATTTCAGGAAACGGGTGAGCCAGCTTTTCTTTTTGTTGGGCATGGGGTCGAAGTATGTCTAAAAATATTAAAAATCCCGCTCAAGGCGGGATTCAAAAACTATCTAAATATCAAGTTTTAGATGAAGTTCCTTCAATTGTTCGCCATCAATATTGGCAGGGGCATCGATCATTACATCGCGGCCACTGTTGTTTTTTGGAAAGGCGATAAAGTCCCGAATGGTTTCCTGTCCGCCCAAAATGGCCACAAGCCTATCCAAACCAAAAGCGATGCCACCATGAGGGGGAGCCCCATATTGGAAAGCATCCATCAAAAATCCAAATTGCTCACGAGCTTCTTCTGGAGTAAAACCCAAATGTTTGAACATCGTTGCCTGCACTTCCTTATCGTGGATACGGATGGAGCCACCACCTATTTCGTTGCCGTTCAATACCAAATCGTAGGCATTGGCCTTCACAGCTCCCGGATCTTTTTCCAGAAGTTCCAATTGCCCTGGTTTTGGGGAAGTAAATGGGTGGTGCATGGCGTGGTATGTCCCAGTCTCCTCATCCAACTCCAATAATGGGAAATCGATGACCCATAATGGGGCAAACTCATCTGGTTTCCGCAAGCCCAATTGTTCCGCCAATTCCATTCGCAAAACACTCAGTTGAGCTCGGGTCTCGTCGGTTTTTCCGGAAAGGACACAGATTAAATCTCCTTTTTGTGCACCCGTCACCTCAGCCCATTTGGCCAAATCTTCCTGATCATAGAACTTATCCACAGATGATTTATAGGAGCCATCTTCATTGCATTTAACGTAGACCATGCCTTTGGCGCCTACCTGAGGACGTTTTATCCAATCGATTAGCTTGTCAATTTCTTTTCGGGTGTAAGTGGCACCACCTGGAACCGCAATGCCCACAACCAACTCGGCCGAGTTGAACACATTGAAATCTTTATGCTGGGCGACTTCATTCAGTTCCCCGAACTGCATCCCAAAACGAATGTCGGGTTTGTCGTTCCCGTACAAGCACATGGCTTCGTCATAAGTCATTCTTGGAAAATCACCTGCTTCAACACCCTTAATTTCTTTTAGAAGATGTTTGGTCAGACCTTCAAAAGTGTTCAAAATGTCCTCTTGCTCCACAAAGGCCATTTCACAGTCGATTTGTGTAAACTCCGGTTGACGGTCGGCACGGAGGTCTTCATCGCGGAAGCATTTCACAATTTGAAAGTACTTGTCCATTCCGCCCACCATCAACAACTGTTTAAACGTCTGTGGGGATTGGGGCAGGGCATAGAACTGTCCTTCGTTCATACGACTAGGCACCAAAAAATCCCGGGCGCCTTCTGGGGTGGATTTGATCAGATAGGGAGTTTCCACTTCGATGAACCCTTCATTGGAAAGATACTTTCTAACTTCCATGGTCACCTGATGGCGAAAAATAAGGTTGTTTTTAACGGGGTTTCTTCGGATATCCAGATAACGGTATTTCATTCGGATATCTTCTCCGCCGTCGGTTTCGTCCTCTATGGTAAATGGTGGCAAGAGCGATGGATTCAATATGTTGAGCTCTGAAACGAGCACCTCGATATCTCCTGTTGGAAGGTTTGGGTTTTTTGAGGCCCTTTCAATCACTTTCCCCTTAATTTGGATAACGGTCTCACGACCCAATTCTCTAGCACTATCCAGAAGAGCGGCTTCAGTTCGCTCTTGGTCAAATACCAACTGGGTGATACCATAACGATCCCGTAGATCCACCCATACCACAAAACCCTTATCGCGGACCTTATGGACCCAACCGCTTAAAACTACATCGGAATTGGCATATGCAGCCCTTAATTCGCCACAGGTATAACTTCTGTACATAACATTTGTTCTGAGGGGGCAAATTTAAGAGGAATGTCAATATTTTATGCTAGATATACAGATTTTCTGCCTGGTGAAAAAATTTACGGATGATGAGCGCAAAGGCTTAAGAACTTCGTTGTATAACGTTACTATAACTTTTAATTTACGTAGAATTTACATTAAATTGTTTCGATTTACCGCAAATTTTGGCGCTAACCTGTTATCAGTTTGAATAAAACGAATTTTGTTAAATTACTGATATATAGGGTGTTATAATTTTAAAGTTAATTTAATGTAAATTAATTGTTACTCAAACGTACATTTAACGTAAAATATATGTAACTTTGTTACGTTGTTACAAGTAGTGTAAGAAATAATCAAATAAATCCCATATCATATGAAGAAGGCAATATTTTTTTTAGCGGTGATGTTTTCGGTTTGCATATATTCTCAAAATACTAAACCCACATTGGAGAAAGTTGGAAAAATGGTGAAAGCCACATATTTCCATGACAACGGTGAGATAGCCCAAACAGGCTATATGTTAAAGGGAAAACTACATGGACAATGGTTTATGTATGATGTAGCCGGAAAGAAAATCGCATCTGGTAAGTATATCGAGGGTAAAAAATCTGGAAAATGGTTCTTTTGGGAAGGACAGGTTTTGAAGGAAGTTGATTTTGTGGACAACCGTATTGTTGCCGTAAAAAACTGGAACCAATCCGAAGTCGTCTCGGTAAACTTCTAAATTAGTTAAATGTTTAGAATAAAAATCCCGACCATTGGTCGGGATTTTTTTGTTCAATATGTCGCCATTACCTAGGCAGCTATGTCCAATACTTCCTTTTTGGTCTCCTCTTTTCGCACCCTGTTCTTTCGGATACGTACCTTTACCCTGTAGACAAGACTGAATAGAATCGGTACTACAATCAAGGTCAAGAAGGTAGCGACCAACAGACCGTAAATCACCGTCCATGCCAATGGTCCCCAGAAGATAACGTTGTCACCACCAAAATAGATGTTCGGGTTGAATTCATTCAACAAGGTAAAGAAGTTGATGTTAAACCCTGTTGCCAATGGAATCAAGCCCAAAATAGTGGTGATGGCCGTCAACAATACAGGACGCAACCTAGCTTTTCCACCTTTGACAACAGCTTCCAAGAAATCTTTAGGTTCCAAAAGGTCGTCCTCTTCCAATTCCAACTCCACTTTTTTCCTGTCTATCAATAGCTGGGTATAATCCAAAAGTACCACCCCGTTGTTCACCACAATTCCTGCAAGAGAGATGATACCCATCATGGTCATCATAATTACGAAGGCACTTCCCGTGGCCACGATCCCGCCAAATACCCCGATTAAGCTTAAGAATATTGCCAGCATGATGATTCCGGGTTTTGAAACGGAGTTAAATTGGAATATCAAAATGAAGAAAATCAATCCAAGTCCGGTGAAGAAAGCGCCCATTAAAAAGGCCATTTGCTTGTTCTGCTCCTCAATCTGTCCGGTGTAATCGATATTGATATCCGCGGGAAGTTCTGTAAAACCTTCCATTTCCTCCTGTACCTTACCTACAATGGCACCTGCATCGGTAAAACCAGGAGCTAATGCTGAGTAAACGGTTACAACCCGTCTCACATCCCTGTGCTTTATGGCACTGAATCCAGAACTGTTGGTTTGTTTTGCCACAGCGGAAACTGGAACCTCCTTTACTTGTCCTGAATTTTGATCTTTGAACGTAATCTTTTGATTGAAGAGCGCACTGGTGTTGTACCGGTTCTCCTCATTAAAACGGACATAAATGTCGTAATCTTCACCATCCTCCTTGTAGATTCCGGCCTTTGCACCAAAGATGGAATTTCGTAATTGCTGACCAACCTGACCGGTCGCAACCCCAAGTTCTCCAGCTTTCTTCCGATCCACCTCAACAAGCATGGAAGGCTTGGATTTGTTCACATCGATTTTCAGTTCATCTATACCTGGTATGTTTTTTGAGTTGATGTAGTTCCGCATTTTTTCCGCGGTAGCGATCAGCTCGGAGTAATCATTCCCCTCTAGCTCTATGTTGATGGGATATCCTGCTGGCGGACCAACTGCATCCTTTTCCACAGAAATGGCAACACCAGGATAGATGTCCTTCAATGCTTCCTGAACCTTTTTCAAAAGTTCATTACTGTCCGCGCCCTCTCGGAATTTGTACTCACGCATCGTAGCGGTGATTTTTCCTGGATGTGGCATTTCAGCAGCCGAACCTCCATCGGTTTGAGGATTACCCGCACCCTCGCCCACTTGTGATACGGCACTTTCCGTTAAGAAATTGAAATCACCATGCATGTAGGCCTCTTCATTAATGATACCATACACCCTGTCTTCCACATCCTGCGTGATTTGATTGGTCTTTTCAATATCGGTTCCTTCGGGATACTCGATGTAGACAATAATTTGGTTCGGGGTGTTGTCCGGGAAGAACTCTACCTTGGTCCGTTGACTTCCTACGGAAGCCCCGAAGCCCATAAAGGCAAGGAAAAGCAATGCAAACGTCCCGATTGCAATGTAAATGGGCCTTCTTCCGGCCAATGCCCTTCGAAGTGTTCTTTCGTAAAATTTCTCCCATTTAGGTAGGATCCTATTTTGGAAATTATTCGCCCATCTCCGTAAAAAGAGACGATACACCCAAAGCATGATTGCCGTGAAAATCATGAGGGTTCCCAATGCGCGGTAACCTCCTCCGAAGATAAGAATCAACAGACCGATTCCGGCCACAATGGACGTCAGTTGAATGATTTGCTTTAAAGGCATCTTTTTATCCTCCGTGGTCATATACCTAGAAACCAGTACCGAATTAAAGAAGATAGCCACGAACAATGATGATCCCAAAACTACAGATAGCGTCACCGGGAAATAGATCATAAATTGTCCCATTACACCTGGCCATAGACCAAGCGGCACGAAGGCTGCAACCGTTGTTAATGTTGATATAATGATGGGAAATGCAATTTCCCCAATACCTTTTTTGGCAGCCTGTAAGCGGGGCATACCTTCCTGGTCAATCAATCGATACACGTTTTCAACAACCACAATACCATTGTCCACCAACATTCCCAGTCCCATAATAAGACCAAAAAGAATCATGGTGTTCATGGTATAGCCCAAAGTGCTCAAGATCATAAGTGACATGAACATCGACATGGGAATGGCGAAACCAACGAAAAGTGCATTTTTGAACCCTAAAAAGAACATCAATACCGTTACTACTAGGATAATCCCGAAGATGATGTTATTGACCAAATCGTCCACTTGACCAATGGTTTTGGATGATTGATCGTTGGCGATACTTACGTCAAGATCTTGTGGGAACACGTTTGCAACAGCATCTTTAACGATAACCTGAATCTGTTCTGCTGCGGCCACCATGTTTTTCCCGGCACGTTTTTTTACGTCCAACATCACTACGGGATGCCCGAACTCACGGGCATAAGTGGTTTTGTCCTCTTCCTTAAATGAAACTACCGCAATGTCTTTTAGGTATACGGGATCTTCATTTTCCGATTTTACCACAAAATTCTCTAGATCACTGGGTTTGTCAATCTCCCCTACAATTCTAATCGTCCTTCGCTGGCCACTTGTAATTAGGTTTCCAGCTGAGGTGGTCATATTTTCCCTATTGATGGCATTGATTACATCATCAAAACTCACTTGGGCGGCCATCATCCTATAGATGTCAACCGCAACTTCAACTTCCTTTTCTTGGGCACCACGAATATCTACCTGCTTAATTTCCTGAAGACTTTCAATTTCGTCTTCCAAGTACTCACCGTACTCTTTGAGTTTATCCACAGGATAATCCCCCGAAATATTGATGTTCAGAATGGGAATTTCCTCAGACATGGATAGGTCAAAAACATTGGGTTCCACTTTGGCCCCATTGAACGTTGGCCAGTCCTCCCCGGCAGTTTGGGAATCCACCTCGTCCTTTACCTTTTGTTTGGCTGCTTCAACCGTTAAGTTTTCATCGAATTCCACAATGATCATGGAGTAATCCTCTTGGGAGGTGGAGGTGATTTCGATAACGTTACTTACCGTTTTCAATTCGTCCTCCAATGGATCTGTAATCAATTTTTCGATATCCTCGGCAGTGTTTCCAGGATAAAGTGAACTAATATAAATCTTGGTTTCTTTGATTTCGGGGAAGTTTTCCCTGGGCATGCTGAAGTAGGCCGATGCTCCTAGAAAAAGTATCACCGCAATCAAAACATACATGGTTGTTTTGTTGTCGATAGCCCATGAGGACAGCCGAAACTCTTTGTCAACTTTTTTCTTTTGTGCGCTCATAATGATGGTTGTTTTTTGGCTATATACTGTTCTTGATTCTTACTTTCTGCCCCTCCTTAACACTTCGGGCACCTTCATCAATAATGCCGTCTCCGTTGTTGATTCCGGACAGTACCTCAACATAATCCCCTTGGGTTTTTCCAGTTTCGATAACTACCTTTTTGGCGATGGCATCCGACGATACGGAATCGGCGTCAACCAAGAAAACATATTGCTCCCCCTCTGCATTTTCAGAAACAATACTTTGAGGGATTAAAATGGCATTTTCATTAGTGTAATCGTTGATCATTACCTTGGCGGTAAGGTTGGGTTTGATGCTACCCCCATTACTGGGTACGGGGATTTCCGCC
>JANQRD010000196.1 GCA_028284725.1 Allomuricauda sp.
CTCAACACCTTTATGGTCGAACGGCAGAAGTTCGTATGATAAAAATATTTTGTGCAAATGAAATTGTAAATGTATATTTGCCCTCGCTTTATCACAAGCATTTGAACAAGATTTGAATCTCGCTGTTGCGTGAGTCCTGTCTCGATAGCTATCGGGAGTTATCTGGGTAAAATCATTGGTCTGGTAGTTCAGTTGGTTAGAATACCTGCCTGTCACGCAGGGGGTCGCGGGTTCGAGTCCCGTCCAGACCGCCATTAAACACAGTGCCTCCGAGAGATTGGGGGCATTTTTCATTTTAAGCACATACAACATTTGTAGACTAATTTCCCGATATAACCTGTATCATCGCCTTTGAAATGGACCATTTTTAGACAGAATGAAAGAGATTGAAAAGACTTGACAAAGAGGTTTTGATCTCAATAGGCAGGGGGTAAGATTTTGAAGTTTTAATACTTCCATATTTAAATCAAAGTGTAACCGCTAATTTTTCCTCCTTGGAAATCTATTGCTATTATTTACCACAGTATTTAATTATGTCTCAGAGCGATAATTATAAAGTGGCAGCGAAAAATTTTAAAAATTGGGGTTTCACTTCTGAGATAGGGGAATAATCAAAAAATCCATCATTTGATCCAACGACAATAAAAAATGTACCATCCGTACAAAATCCAAATAAAATAAGAAATCACTTGTTAACTTTCAGTAAATTTTTTTGAAATCATTCATAATCAGATGTATACAAAAAGGGTACTGGTCGTCATACAACTATTGATTTGGTTTTGGTGTGCTTTTGCGCTAAGCCAGAGCGAACCCAAAAAGCAAGGGTTTGAACTTGAAAAAGAACCTATAGCCAAAGTAGGATCACAGGTTGTAGACTTGAATCTTTTTAATTCATATTTATCCGATTTGCACCTCACAAAGAATTCCTATTTCACCAAGCAGTTTCTTTCCAAAATGATGATAGATTCTCATCTATTGGATAGTTTTTGGAAGGAAGAACAAAAACCAATGGTCTCTAAAGATGAACTTGATTCTGTGCTTCAAGTTTTTCAAACAAAATACCCCTCATTGCCAATTAAGGTCAACGGGGCCGTTGATTACAACAGATTTGCTCTTGATCTTTTAGAAGAGCAGTATGCGTTTGTTAAGCTTTTTAAATTGAAAATGCACCGCATAACAGATGAAGAAGTCATCCAATACTTGTCGAACCACCCACGATACAAAAATCAAAAACTGACTAGTGAATTAAAAGATAGTGCAATTTCTATTTTACAAAAACGCCGCTTAAGGAATGTTTTAAGGACTGCCTACCGAAAATTAAAGGAGGATAATGAAGTCGAAAATTATCTGATTGAAAGGCATAAACCCTCTTTGCTTTCTATGAATAGGGCCATCGTGAATCCGGACACGATAAGCACAAGTGATCATAGCGTAGTGGTATCAGCAAAATCTGCCAGTAATAATATTTTTGAGCTCTTTTTATGAAATATCGGAAACTAAATCTAAACGCAATTGATTATGTAAAAACTAGAGCCTTAACAATTAGTTTTGCACTTTTTCAATTTTTCACAAGTTTTTTAGGAGCACAGGTCGTTCAAGATGTTTTAGTAAAAGAATCAATAATTGGTTTTTCCATATTGGTTGAGGACGGAGTAAGTTTTCCATTGCCATCCTCATTACAGTCAACAATGTTAGTCAGTTTTGCTCCTACTACTAGAAATGTTACTATTGCTCCCGGAAGTGGAGACCCAAATACAGTAACAGCCAATCCAATATTAATAAATCAATGTCTTTGCGATCCGAACTTGGATGGCCAATTAGATGCATGCTTTGATGTACTTTTTTCATCGTTAAGAGATTTGGGTGAATGGACCATCAGTTTTCCGGCAGGAAGCTTACAATTTGACCCGTTTAATTGTGTTGGCGATGCATGTAATTTCAACTGTGACATAAACACAGCCGGAGTGAGTAATAATGCTGTTACTTTTGTACTTACTGTTTTTAACGACCCCCCCACCGCAAACATTACCGAAAGCTCTTCTCCTAGGTGGAACGAAACGTTGCAATTGGACGCAAATTCAAATGACCCCGACGGAGGATCCGTTTCGCATAGTTGGAGCATTATAAGTCGACCCCCAGGTTCTACCGCTACACTTACCAATTCAAGTTCAGAAGTGGCATCGATTACCTTTTCAGATGAAGATGATATCGGTGATTGGGAATTCCAGGTGCATGTTGACGATGATGAAGGTGAACGTAAAACTTTTACCCATAGTTTAAACGTGCCCAACGAAGAGCCGAATATCACCATTCAAGGAAACGCAACTATTGATGCGCTTGAAGATATAGCCTTAAGTGCCGTAAATCAGGGTGCAGCAAACCCCGGACAAGATATCGATGGTGGCAATCTCACTTTTCTATGGGAAATTTTGGATGCCCCTGCAGGTGGTAATTTCACCGTTGGGCACAGTTGGAATACCCGCGAAATTTCTTTTACCACCACTGAAAATGACATTACCACAATTGATGGATTCGACATTGGAATCTATACATTTCGTGTTGCTGCTACAGATAACGAAGGCGATGATGACTCTGCTGAAGTGGATGTTCGTGTGAATAATATTCCGCCCGAAATAGAACTCTTTGGAGACGAAGAAATTGATGTCGGCTTTGATATACAAGTCGGTACAAGCATACTGACTGATGAAGATGGAGGTGACTTGGAATTTAGCTGGAACCTGATACAAACACCAGATAGGTCTCCAACAGCACCACAATCCACATTTTCAACGAGCGATGTTCTTACAATTTCGACAAACGATGATGATGCAGGTACTTGGGTAATCGAATTGGAAGCTACAGATAACGAGGGCGAAACAGTTTCTGAACGTATTACCGTCTTGGTAGACGGGCCTCCGGAAGCTGTAATCAATGGGCCCGATGAAATTGGTTCCCTGTCATTTCCGTTGGTTTTGGACGGATCTGATTCCGAGGATGCCGATTCACCATGTAACGCGCCAAACTTTTGCCATACTACTTCTGACCCCCCAGTGGTCATCTCTCCCGGAATCGTACAATACGAATGGTATTTAGTGGATTTTCCCTTTGAATATTTTGATGAATACTTCGCGGGTAGGGTAGATGAAATTTTTGGAATTGGAGCCAATGGCCCATCCATTTCCTTGGGTTTTGGACACCTAAAACCTGGTGATTGGCAGTTTGAACTGGTGGTTTATGATGCAGAAGGAAATGAGGACTCCCAGATTTTCTTTGTTACCGTGATTGATGAAGATGGGCCGCCTTTTGTATTCATAAGTCCGCCACAAACCCAGTTAACAGATATTACTGGTTTGATCACAAACGATATCGTCATTTCTGGCGTTGAAAGTTTTGACTTAGACAATATATTGGCCGGAGATGTCTTGGCCCCTGGGCTGGGAATTACCAATTACAACTGGTCATACGTATCCGTGCCACCAGGATGCACCCCCCCAGCCTTACCTTCTGCAGGTTCAACAAGTACTTTTAATCTTTTTACCAACGGTCAATTCGTCACCCCAGAGTGTTTGGGCACCTATGTCATCAATCTAGAAGTTACCGACGATGATGCAACGGCTAGGACTGCAAATGGCCAGACCTCCGTGACTATTTATAATTGCCCGACCAGTTTATGTATTGTGTATCCCACCAACTTCGTTCCGGAATTCATAGAGTTCAATGAAAACACCAATGTATTGATCTATTACAATCTAAATTCGATCATTTACGATGAGCCCGCTTTTTTATCGGGATTGGTGGCAAAACTTGAACTGTTTCACGAATCAGATCCCACAACACCAGTGTATACCGATTATGACCCCAATCTCTTGGGTTCAGATAAGGGCGGGGTACTTGCATTTCACTGGGATGGTTTTTTTGACGACAACAGTCGTCCAATTTCAGGGCTGTACCACATTAGTATTTCTTTGGAGGACCACCTTTTCAATACCAGTGCCATCACGGCGACCGAGCTTGATGCCATTTGGATCGAAGTGGTCGATCCCATTATAGAACCTACCACTACTTTGTATATTGATCATGACGATTTATCCATAGGAGCAGAACCCGTCGTAATAGATTATAGTTTTAGCGGCGCTTCACCTGATATATTACGGTGGCGGATTTATGATGCATCTTCAACGGTAATTTTAGAAGAAGACCTTGGGGGCCCATTCAGTGGCTCCATCAATTGGAATGGTATAGATGCCTCAGCAACCCCAGTTCCACCAGGCGTTTATGAAATAGAATTGGAAGCATTAAGAGGAACCGATATCTTGGGCACCAGTGAACGCTTTACATTTTATGTATACGACTTAAAAGTGACCTCCCCTGCAGGCAATTTAAGTACCACCGCACCTGGATTATATATGATGGTCAATAGTGATGACGACAATAAGAACAACATTGTTGACAGTAATGAATCGATGGCACTTGAAGATGATTTGATACAGTTTGATATTGAAGTGCTACCAGCTGACCTACCAGGAGAGTTTACCCTTTCAGCCACCAATGCGGCAACTACCAAAGCATGGACCTCAGCGACAAAAGCTTCCGAAATTGTATTGCCAAATAATACGATGATGCCTGCAAGCACACCACCTGCTACTGTTTACATCGAAGGTCGACAGGCCGGAGAATCCAACTTAAAATTATCCTTTACCGCAACCGATGGTATTTTGTTGAATGATGAAGAAGCTACTTTGACCTTTGTTGAACTTACGTTCATGGAAGATACCAACGGTGATCATGCCATTACTGCGGCTGATAATCCTGTACTTTTTACTAAAATTGCAAATTGGGAAAACGGTTATGATGCTGGATTTGCAGTAAGAAACAACGCCGATCCCGATAATTTTGTAGAAAGGGATGCTTCGCGGTTTTATATTTCAGTGAGTGATCCTTCAGCCAATACTGACCCTGCCACTGCTGAACAAATCCAAGTTGCATTAGAGGTATTAAATTCAGATGGAACGATTCGGGATAATGCAACCAATCAAGAATTAAGGGAAACTGGATCAAACACTGGAATTTTTGTTTCCATATCCCAATTGCTCACCTCCCATGATATTCAGGTTTTGGATGATGCCGATGCCGATGATGAATTTGCAGCATCAGATGGTACTGCGGCAACTGCAAATGACGATACGCTAAACGACCGTACCCACCAAGCCAATATTGATGCTGAAGTACGATTATCATACACACCGACTGGGGCAGCAGCACCTTTTCAACCTGTTGCAGCCGTATACGAACGGGGCGCTAATGATTATCGCCGTAGAGTGGAGATTGAAGTACATGTATTTAATGAGCCCTATCAAGATCATGGTATTGACGGCATGCCAGGTACCGGTGACGCTGGTGAAGGCGATGGAGCATTTTCATTTACCGATACCAATGTTAATGGTACACATGAGGCAGGCGAACCCAGTGAACCCTATATAGATTATAGCCATGGCGGTATGGTCTTACTATCTGGAAGCGACGTTGGGGTAGCCGACGGCAGAAGTGCTATTGCTGATGCAGCCACGGTGCAGGCCCAGATTAATCGATCAGATATAGCATGGGCACAAGCTGGTATAAAGACGGATTTACTCTCAACATCATTTGATGATGCACCAGTGGTAGGTGGTATAGATATTTTATTGGACGGCAGTAATAGTATTGCTGGTGGAGGAACAACTGATTCGGAAGAAATTTTCAATGACTACACTGCAGCAATGTCTAATGATGTACTTAAAGTTTTTTTTACTGGATTTTTACCCGGAGCAAATGCAATTCAATATCGTCCTGGTTATCAACCATTCGCCCATGGCGACAAAGTGTTCATTTTATTGGCACCAAATTTGAACATAAATCTCCGAACCCTTGCGCATGAACTCGGTCATGTATTAATTAATACCCCTGATGCCGCGACTACGCAAATTGAGTTTTTCCCAGCCTCAGTTACAAGAACAGATGATGCAATAAATACCTATAGAAGGCTTTTACAGGCAAATATCAACAATGCAAGAACTACTAGGCCAGCGGGCAACCTAAATGCAACTGGAAATACGCTGTTAAAAAATTAAACCATGAAAACAAAAATTCTTTTCATTTTCATCCTGCTTGTTTTTCAGGAAAAAGGATGTTCACAAACAGATGCATCACAACGACTTATCGAAGAATTGGTTACTACATCGCATGGTATGGACTATGCGCATTCCAACGAACTCAAAAGGAAAGTTGACAAAGTACTGAACAACATCCAAGCATACCAATCCGCTTTGGAAAATTATATAAAAGCTGTCACTTCAGGATCAGAAGATGACAAAGGAGAAGCATTGCGAAAAGGACAAAATGCAATGTACTTATTGGCCAATGCAAACAGTTCGATTGGACTTGACATATTGAAAACGAACTACACCAACATTCTAAACAAAATGGATGCTGTAGACCAAAAACTAATGGGTTTTTCCAAAGAAGACAGAGGTAGCAAGGAAGCATTGGCAACAAGAAGGCAAATGAATAATTTGGTAGGGCTAAGGCGCTACACCATTGACTGTTTTAAGGAAAAAAAATCGCCGGCCTTACAAAGTACTATACTGGGCAACTTTAAAAAAATGGACTACAGCACACAGTTGTTGGCCCTAAGGTATTTATCGGAAGTTCGTTCCAACGATGCCACTTTTGAACGAAAGAAGTTTGATACCCTTAAAAGTATCTATGATGATAAAGGGCAACCGCTCTACAAAACGGAATTTTTGAAAAACATTTTGGACAAACAATAGCAACCTAAAGTAGCATAGTAATGGGGACTACTAGAAAAAATAGAATTACATTTTTCCTTTGGGTGATAGCTTCATTGCTACTTTTTTGGGTTACACCGTTTTACGCCCAAAGCTTGGAATTTGGAGTACCAATAAGCATTGCAGATAATTTTCAAGTGCCAACCGGATTGGGGATAGATGCGACCAATAACCGCGTATTGGTAGTAAATACTGGGGAGCACGGATTGGAGTATACAACAATCACAGATATAGAAATGAATCCAAGTTGGTTCAACTTTGGTTTTGTGGCCGATAGAACCCTACCAGAAGCTTTGAACGAGCCACAAGGTGTGGCTATCGATGCCAATGGTCACGCCTATGTGGTCGATACATTTAATAATGAGGTAAAACTCTTTAGATGGGTGCCCAGTGGTGCTTCCTATTCCTATGATGCCAGCTTTGCCTCGACCACACGAAATACTGTTGATGGTGTAGATATTGAATTTCCAAGGGATGTTGCTGTTGGAAGTGATGGAAAAATTTATCTACTGGACTCGGGCAACAATCGCATTTTGGTTGCGGATGGTCCCAGTGATACTTCTTGGGAAGTATTCCATAGCAATTCGGTCTGGGGAAATCCCTATGGACTTGATATTGCTGCTGATGATACAATTTACATCGCCGATACCGATAATCATAGGGTGGTCAAATTAATAGCTGGGATAGAGACCTCCTATGGTATTTATGGGGTTGGCAACGTGCAATTTCGACATCCCCGCGATGTGGCGGTAGGTACCGATGGGCGTATGTATGTCGCTGACACCTACAACCACAGGATAGCTGTATTGCAGGCCGATGGCAGTCATTATCGAAATCTGGGGAGCTCCCCCCTATTTGGTACCCTACAAAAAATAGCTGTGACAAGTGACAACAAAATCTTTGTTGTTGACGCACAGAACAACCAACTTGTTGCCTTTTTGGGCCCCGATGTAGACCCTCCTTATGACGCCTACATTAAGGATTATGTCGGCGATACGGGCATACAGCCCTCCGATGAGGCTTTCTTGCTGTCGTCGCCAGATATCCTGATTCGTCATGCACCGGATATCAATCTCATTGAAGCTGCCAACTTGGGCTTGAATAACTATGCCTACCAACAGCCGCGATTTGATGAAAATAACTATGTGTATTTGGGTGTGCGCAATAGGGGCACCGATCCCATAACCAATACCATAGCCAAATTTTACTGGGCAGATCCCAGTAGTCCCATGAATTTTCCAGCAGATTGGTTGAGTACGGGTTTTTACGATTATTACATTGATGCCGGCAACTCCTCTGAAAACAACACCCTCACTATTCCCTACATCGATGCCAGACAAGAAGTTGGTGGTATCGAACAGGACGGTGTACAGGTCATTGGCCCCATTATTTGGCGTCCACCAGCACCTGAAACAAGTATTGCAGGAGACGGAAATTTTTACATGACGGCCCGTTTAATCAATTATTATGACCCTTCTGAGTTTGCCGACGGACTTGTACAAGTAAGACTTAATAACAATATTGCCCTTCGAAGGGCTGAAGTAACTAGAGGACCATTTCCCATTGGTGAGCAAAATACCCTGGTCATTGGCACTCGATTTTCAGATATCACTGACACAGTTGATGAAACCAATGCAATGGATAAAGTCACCCTTGCAGGACAATGGATTGAAGAGGTAAGTTATGGGCAAACAATCATTGACCCTTATTTTGCAGGCACCTACAGTTTAGATGAACCTAGGTCTTTTTATGATCAACCCGACCAATCCATGTTGGTGGATATGGCCACCGAAATTCTAGACAAACTCCTTTTAGACCAACCTGACATTTTAGATGGGGCCACAGCCGATCCAGATGATGACATCGACCGATTAATCTTGGTCGTAAATGATGCATCCTTTACCGAAGATTGGGCCACTACGGGCAATTGGATCTACAATATTTCATCGGGTGGGCAAAAGTACCTTTCGGTTTCCATTCAAGGACCCAATAATTCAAAGGAACAATTTGCCCACGGAATTTCCCACCAATTGGGGCTCAAAGATCTGTACGCCTACGATAATGTAACTTTTCCATCTGACTTTCGTGCTGCAGATTCATGGGACAATATGGCCAAACCATTCGAAGGTGCGCATCCCCTCGCATGGTCGAAAGAACACGCTACTTGGGTCACTTCAAACGGAGGTAAGATTCATTATATCGCCCGTCCGCAAGTTGGTTCACCAATTACAGAATCTCCCATAACGATAAGTTTTCAAAGCATACTAGCAACCAATGAAACAGGTGCAGTGGCCATTGGACTGACCCCAGGCATAACAACCTTTGAAGAAGAAACCCATTTTTATTGGGTTGAATCACGAAGTAATGATTTGGGAAATTCAGATGCTGTGGTTCCGGCCAAGGGTGTACTGATATATTATGCGAACAAATTAATTCCCCAAGGCCAAGCACCCGTGATTATTAGGGACAACAATTCGACAACGGTTGAACTAGATGATGCCGTATACCTACAAAATGACAGTGAAAGCCCTGCAGGTACCGGAATAACCATAAACGTACTTTCAGAAAGGCCCGACAATGAGGGCTATGATATTGGCGTAATATACGACCCGCCACCCACAGATTATGATGTATATATGAATATTGGAGATCCGCATTGGACAAGCCCTGACATTTGGGTTGACAATCAAATTACCGGCGGAGGGTACCATTCATACAATGCGGTTACCAAAAAATCTGGTGGCCCAGTCGATGAACAGCCTGTCGGCGGCGAAGAAAACAGAATCTATGCCAGAGTACACAACAGTGGTGACGCCACAGCATATGATATCGAAGTTCAGTTTCATTTCTCAGCACCTTACCATACTGTGGGCGGTGTAGGAAGTTTTGATTTTTATGAATCGGTCTTCATAGGTGAGTTGCCCCCTAGTGATTATAAAGATGTGTATGTGGTCTGGCAACCCGAAAGTGATGAAGATCCACATAATTGTGTAAAAGTAGAGTTGCGTAGAATGACCAATGATATCAACAGCGCAAACGATGGGGCACAGCAAAATCTAAGGGTAATTTCTTCAGATCAGGCCAGCCCATATCCAGAGGTTGCTTTCCCTTTTAACATTACCAATGCAGAGCCCCAGCCCCAACTTGTATATTTTAGAGCAGAAGGTGTGCCAGAAGATTGGTCCAGTACCTTGGTACCCAATAAGGCTTTGCTCAATACCAACCAAAAATTGCAGGGTGTGCTCAGGGTAACGCCAAAAGAAGGAAGCCCTCCTTGTAATGAAGAGGAAATAAGAGTCACCGCATGGACCCCTTTAGACCATACTATAGTGCCTTTGGGCGGGGCAACAGTAGATCTTCAACTCAGAAATCGAACTGAAATCAACCACCAAGTAAAATTTAGAAGCTGCCGGGAAGGCAAAAGGGATATCCTTGTGCCTGACGGACCGCGAGACCAGAAAGAAACAGATACAGCTCCTAATCAGGTGACTGTTCTAAATACAGTCTACACTGCGGAAACTTATCCATTTTATATCAATCTACTTGCCACGATTTTAGGCACAAAAGGTGAAAAGCCTGTTGAAAGAGGTTGTAGGGAAATGATAACCAACGGCTGCACGAATCCGCCAAGACCTTTCGAAACCGTGGTCATCCGCTATGAAGACCCTGCTGGGAACCCTATTTACAAAGAGGTCACAACAGATGCCAATGGTTGTTTTGAAGATTTTCATGTAGTCATAGAGGGTGGCGCATGGGAAACAACTGCCATCTATCCAGGAAATGATTGTTCTGGTACAGCTACCAGCGATGTGGTCATCGTAGAGTTGGACATTTCAAGGACAGGCGATCAAGATGGCGATGGTCTTGCGGATGATGAGGAATCCCAAGGGGATCATGATGGTGACGGAATTCCGAATCCTCTAGATACCGACAGTGATAACGATGGCATTATTGATGGGGAAGAACCGTCTGGGGATATTGATAATGATGGGCTTGACAATGCAAATGACCCCGACAGTGATGGAGACGGAATATTGGATGGCGATGATGCACGCCCATATGGCGACCAGAGCAACACATTCAATATAGCCGGCTACTTTGGGCGTTTTTACTTTGACAATGACATCAATATTCAAGACAACAAAACGTACGGTATTCGGGTTGCCTATACCTTGGGCAACAACTGGTCGCTTGAAGCAGATTTCGGTTGGACCCCAACATCTGACAATATGGCAAACAATGGTACCGTCTATAATTTTAGTGCAGGTGCCTTGTACCAGTTTTACTTCCCATCCGCTTCAAAACTTGGGTTTTACGCTAATTCGGGAATAGGTCTGTTGCACTTTAACGGGTTTTCAAGTAGTCAGACTGCCTTTGCAATCAATGCGGGATTGGGAGCTTCATACCATTTGTTGCCCAAAATTGACCTAATCCTTGAAGGAAGTATTTTTTATGGTTCACCAGTTTATACATCTCCAAATTGGGATTTAAATTATAGACTTCTCCTGGGAATAAAAGTAAAGCTATGATTTTAGATTTATGGAATGAAAAATTGTCTTGTGCTATAAATCCTCAAATATTTTTCCACAGACCATTGAACAGTAAATTTCTATGTAGCTCCAATAATTTAAGAAAACCAGGTGGTATAGAAGCCAATAGGGGATGGAACCTATATTTCAGATTGATTTATTTTCAATCATCCAATAAGAATAGTACTCAATAGTTTTTCCAAAAATATCTTGGTTTGTCTCACTTTGATATGATCTATCAGTAAGATAATGCCATATTATTTTCTCCAAAATACTTCTTTATAGGATGGTCTTTTGTTTTGTGCTTGGGAGTGTTTTCTAAATTGGGAATACAAAACCTACAACTAAAATAAATACAATTGGAAAATGGAAATCGATAGGTTTAAATTTAATTTATGGGGTTTTAAGATTAGATTTGGAAAAGTATAGTCATAAAAAGAATCTTTTCTGATTCTTAGTGCAAATTTCATTCATTCGATAAGCAACTAACACTAATCGGGGGGAGTTAAAATTCTGATGAACATAGAATCAAGCCAATATACCATTTTCAATTCTGCCCAATTCATCCATAATCCTTATTATCCCCTCTTCTGAATCCAATAGGGTAGAAGGTTTGATATTAGCAAGAGCGTTATTTTTGGAATTCATCCAGATATGGAAATTTTGGGAGTCCTCAAAAACACATGCCCCATATTCGATAAGTTTTTGAACCGAATCTTTTCCTTTCATTATTCTATACATTGAAAACTTGACTTTTAAAGTTATGAATTTAATTGAATAGGATTTGATTGTTGAACTAGATTTTAGGTGACAGTTTGGGATTTAGACATCAAGGAGCAAAGCCGAAGCTTCATCCAAGACCTCACTGCCAAACTCCTTCAAATAGGTCTGTGTGACCTTGATGTCACGATGGCGCAAGGATTCGGAAATTACGTCTGTAGAGACACCTTTGAATTTGAGACAGGTAGCGAAACTGTGCCTGGCCACATATGAGGTGAGTTTTTTGTTAATTCCTGCCATCAAGGCCAGTTCCTTGAGCCCCTTGTTGTACTGTTGGAGTACCTTCTTCTTGCGGTATTCCAATTGTAGGGGAGTGAGCCCGTCCCTCAGGAGCATTGGGAAGACATAGGGGGTATCGAGCCTATTGTCCCAAAAGCGTTCCAATATCCTTTTTACCGGTGGGAGTATTTTTATAGCAAACCTTCCCTTTGTCTTGGCCCTGATGTAATGGATATGTTCC
The DNA here is from genome assembly GCA_028284725.1 of Allomuricauda sp. Taxonomy (GTDB): domain Bacteria; phylum Bacteroidota; class Bacteroidia; order Flavobacteriales; family Flavobacteriaceae; genus Flagellimonas. Next base: position 12,594 of record JANQRD010000196.1, read on the forward strand.
CCTTGGATGTCCGACCATTTCAAGACCGTCATATCGGCAAAGTTCATCCCACGGGCATAGAAACTGAAAATGAAATAATCCCTGAAATTGGTAAGTGCCACCTCATCCTTCGAGATGACCAAGTTCTCAATCCTTCTTACCTCTTCAATGCATAGGGCACTCTTCAATGACCTTCCCTTGAACTTGGAGATTTTGTACTTTTTGAAGGGGTAGGCGTCCTGACCGACCATGTCTTGGTCGATTGCCTGGTTGAACACTTTACATATACAACGCATCCTAACACTGATGCCTCCGTCCGTTCCACCGCGGTGTCTTAGAAAACTCTCATAGGAGTTCAGGAACCCCACAGTGACATTTTCAAACCTCAAATGTTCACTACCATGATATTTGTTAAGTGATTTCATTGATTCCGTATGGATCCTGGCGTTGGATACTTTTCCGGCTAAAGACATATTATTAATCAATGTCTTCCAAAACATAAAGAAATTGCCCTTGCCGATTTTTATCCTCTTTTCTAAAAAGGCTCTTTCGAAATCCTCTAATCCGAATTCCCCCAATTCCAATGAAAGCTGCATTGCGACTTACAAAAAGACTGGTCGAGTTGCAACACAAAAAGATAGAATCACTTTCAGAAATCCTTTGTTCATTAAGAATGAAATTACGATTGAAGATATCGAAGTCAAACTATCTTCAAAAATTAGAACCCACTTTAAAAGACAAACAGAAAGTCACGTGACAGCTTTTTCGCAAAAAGTTTGCGATGGAGTATTAGAATATTTCTCGAAAGAACATCCAGGAGTGTATGACCAAATTATACTATTGAACCAGCGCATAGAGCTTTATATTCCTGCGTACACAAAAAAAGCCAAAGAAATTATTGCACAAGAAAAAGACGCAGTGAATCTAGTATTTAAAATGTTTGATTTTAATGAATCTGATGTCCCCGTCTGGAGTTCAGATGATAATTCAGCTCCATTTTTAAGAGGGTATCACAACACAACGATTCGTGAAGACCCAATGGTTAATCACGATTCCCAAGTATTTGGGGATTGGACTAAAATTGCTCAACATGCTCAAGGAGCTATAGAGTTCACAAAAGAAAATCAAAAGATTACACTTATGAACGTAAATAGACAGCCCCTAGAAAAAACCTTGGGTGTGGATTTATTAGTTTATCACCATACATATAAATCATACATTTTAATTCAATATAAGAGAATGATTAAAGAAACTGATCTATATATTTATAGACCTACCGATTTAACATATAAATCTGAAATAGAACGTATGAATTCCTTTATGAAAACTATTAATCTAGATATTACGAACAAGGATTTAGAAAATTATAGATTTAATAATGATTTATTTTATTTCAAATTGTGCCCAGCAAGGATTGAAAATTCTCATTCCAATAAAATGGTTAGTGGAATGTACATACCACTTGAATTGTGGACTATTCTTTTAAATGATGATTGCACTAATGGACCAAAAGGAGGAAAGCAATTAAGTTTTAATAATACGGGGAGGTATTTTAACAACACTCAATTCGTGAATTTAGCTCAGAACGGTTGGATTGGAAGCAGAATAGAAAATTTAGAAACTGTGACAGATATTATCGCGGCTTCAATCAATTCAGATAATTCCTTGACGCTAGCTGAATATGAAATAATATGAGAAAAATGAAAACTAGTAATGATGCATTTGGGAATAAACACGTGATAGTAAAATCAACTCATTACTAGTTTGTAAAGTTGAAAAAAAACTATTATCAATTTCATTGCCATTTGGGGTATATAGATGTGTTTTACATCTATATGAATAAGTTCCACCCAATATAAAATAATTACCATTAAAATTTTCTAAAACAATTATGAATCCTTTAGCTGAAATGGTTTTCATTGGTGAGATTGCATTGCAATCACAAATTGCTGAACGTGCAGCTAATCGTTTGCCTATCGATCCAGCAGGTTTTGATCATATTGAAGTTTGGTGTTCAATTCAATCGATTCTGGTGGCAGCTGGAAATGTCTCTAAAATTCTTTGGTCTTATTCTGATAAAAAGAGTACAGCTCGTAGCAAAAAATTACGAGAAATGTTGAATATTGAAGATGATAATATCCTTTCAGACCGAAAATTTCGTAATCACTTTGAACATTACGATGACCGTATTCAGACTTGGTTTGATAGTCGATCAGGTGGAGCTTATGTTGATCTTGCTTTCAATCCTTTTAAACCAACCCCATGGGAAATACCAAAATTTTATCACAGAGCCTATAATCAAGTCGATAGAATATTGACATTTCGAGACGAAACTCTTGACCTGAAAGAAGTACTGAAAGCTCTTGAAACGATACAACTTAAGTGCAAACCTTATACTCTAATGTGAATAATTAAAGGATTGTTATTAAATTAAGTGCTTTGCACTCAACATTATTTACTGTAGTAAATGAATCCTAAACTGGCCAAAAGAATAGGAATTGAAAAAGCATTGCTATCCGCGACTATTGGGATTTTAATAGCCTTTCTTTTTATGACCATACTAGCTGGCGGAAATTTTTTGTGGTTAGTTGAATGGAAATACCCCATAAATTTGATAATAGGGATTACAGTTTTTTTTGGGCTAGCTCTAATTTTTGGAAAGAATGCCGGTTACGTAATTTTGGTGAAGAGAAAAGATTCCGAAAGGGTTGGAGCCAAATACGGCTTCCTTATATTGTTAATTACCGCATTTCTTGCGGGTTGGACTGGATTTGTTCAAGAGGGTATGGAACCATACGATACATTTTGGGAGTCATTTGAAGATTACATTTTTAAGCCATTCTTTTGGATAATGGTAATTGGATTTATACCAGCTATAATTGTTGGAATATATTTCGGAAGGTGGATAAGAAAAAGTGAATCCTAGCTGGAGTTAATAATAAAGTTCAAAAAAACGATATTCAAGCATTCATAATTGCTTTCAAAATGTGAACATGAAAAATGTGAATTTAGTCTTATTATTGTTTAGTATGTCATTAATCAGCTCTTGCGGCCTAGTTAAAGAACAAATCATAAGTCCGGGGAGAGTCTCCAAAGGTAATTTGGACAAACATTATAAGGCCTTTAAAAAAGTTTGTGATACCGTAAATAATCCTACTATAAAAGAAATCGAAATGATTGGTCACGGGGCCGGTTCATGGAGGTACTATCCCATGGGGATAAACAAAAATGGTGTAGCATATGGAAACGGCTATTCCAATAAAAAAACACCAGCCTTAGGAATAAAAAAGTTAATCGATATCTCTATATCGATTAACTCTAAAATGGCAATTGAATTAGATGCTCATCTTGCTCATGAAAATCACTTAATCAAATCTATTTATCCAAATGATGGGGCATACATTTTACACGATGAACCTCAATGGAAAAGAAAACGATTTACTAACATAAATGCATTAAAATATTTACATGAAAACTCTCTTGCAGTGGCGTTAAAGCATATAGCCAACAAGGATTATTATCAAAATTGTAAGGTTTACGTAGAAATAAAAGTTCCTAAAAAATATTATAACAGTAATGAAAAAGAGGAACTTCTGAAACTCTGTGAAAAATTATCTAAAGAATTAGGTTATTATTCAAAAACCTACAAAAGATTGGATGGAAAAAACTGGTTAAGCATTACCTCATTTTCCCATACTGCTTTAACTTATTTCCATGATTCATTGGAACCCGAACTGCAAAAACAGTTCGATTACACACTGATTCTTGGTTACAAAGGTTTTTGGAATTCATTATTTGCAAGTTGCAAAGGTTATGTGCCCAGATTTAATGAGAATATTTTAAACTTCATGATTAAAACCGAATGGCTGAATAGTGTTTGGTTCTCTGCCCAGGGTATAAAAAACTATCACAATGAGTTCAATAAAATTACAAAGTCAAGGAGAACCCATGATAGTAATTTTAAGGATTTAATTTTTAGCTTTTCAACATACCAGTATTCAGAAAGAAAAATGGTAAGAAAATTATTGAGGCACAAGAATCCTGAATACTCGTTCGGTAGTTTCATGGTAGATGTGGATTATTAATGAAAATTAAAGGATTTAATGCCTTAAATATCTCATGAATCGAACTAGTTATAATAATTTTAAAGCTGATTAAAGAATTAATAAGACATTGGAACAGGTAAAAAAAGAATGTTGACGACAAGCGTGTGGCCCAAACATTTGAGACCATTTGGTTAGCGGATGTTCTGGAAGGGAGAAAGACAAGCCCGAAAAAAATTAGGTAAATCTGAAATCGACTCAAAGTCCAATTAAACGATGGGCCCAAACGATTATATTACAGCAATACTTTCCATAACCGCTATTATAGTGAGCTGGGTTAGTTTAAAAGAATCAAAAAAGTCGAAAAGGAAAAAGGAAGAAAACGATACTAAATTATTCTACAACCACATAGTAGAAATATTAGAATTGGCATCTAAGCTTTCAGTTAAGCGGATAGAGGATGTCCAGAATTATAACAATGAAGAAGATAAGAAAATCCTAAGCAAAATTGGGGAAGTGATTAATGAAAATAACGATTTAATAATTATTAAAGGAGGTTGGGGTATACCTCAATCTTTAACTAAATTCAAGACTTTGGCTTTTCAATTCAACTCAATTAAGGACTTAATTCCAGAATCCGAAAGCGATGTATATATTATATCTAAATTTTGGATGTCTCTCTATGGTTGTTTTCTGTCATTTGGGGCTGAAGAAAGAATACATCGTTTCATATATCATAATCATGCGAACAGGTCTCTGAGTGAAATGCGGACCTTATATAAAGAAACGATTGCCGATCCGTACAACGAGTTTGAAAGTCATTGCTGGAACTTTTTAAATAAACATAATTTTAACTTAGAGCCCCATATTAGTAATTCCAAATTTCACCCAAAATTGACCTTATTGTTAAACTGATAAGGTAAAGTTCAATAAAACGATAATTCCAATTTAGGTATTTAGCGAAGTATTTTACATATCTAGAAAAAGTAATTTGTAATTGCTTAACTCATCAAAGAAAATCGACATGGCCAGAAAAGTATATTACAGCAAACCTCTTAAGCATTTTTGGGATAACCTTTATAGGAAGCAAAAGCAGTTTACTCCAGATTTTACCGATGATCAAATATTTGAGGTGCTGAGAAATAACGTTTTAAACAGCCCGGTAACTGCCTTCGAAACACATGCTTCGAAACAATTGATAGTGTCAGGTTGGGAAATGTGGAGAGTCGATTCTAAAGGAGAGTTGCTACATATTTTCTTCGTTGACAAAGAATTACGGGACTTCCTCGAAAGTACAACTTTGTCGGATTTAGATGGTATCAAACACTTCCTTTACGAAAACGGTCAAAACCGAAGCGTGTTTCATTTATATTCTAACAAACAGATTAATCATATTGTATATCAATTTGCTTTGCACATCCCATATGAATCTGAGGGATATGCCTTTTCATTAAGTGTTGAAGAAGACGGTAGCCTTGAACTATATTATTCACTTGGAGAAAATGGGGGAAGAATGTCAGATAAGTTTTATGTTGATGTTAACAAGAAAAATGATGAAATCTCATTAACCCACTCAAAAATGTTCAGACTTGCAATCAATACAATAGCTTACATGAGTTGCTTCCCTGAATGTGTTGATGATGGAGTTCCAAAGGATTTGTTGGAAAGAGGTGAAGATTTGTCAGCTAGAAACTTTTCATTACAGTTATCTGACAAGATCAAAGAAAGTGAAGGTTCAAAACTCTCAAAAAGACCACATTTTAGAAAGGGTCATTTTAGGCTCCTTCGGTCGGAAAAATTTGTTAATAAGAAAGGCCAGGTTGTATTTGTCTCCGAGACTATGGTTAAAGGAAGGGCAAAGACCGTTTCGACTTCTCCTGAAATGGGAAAATTAAAATAAATCTATTAACATTATGCCTTTCTAAAATTATAATCCAACCATAATAAAGTTCAAATAAACGATTCCCTAGCTACTAAACACCCAACGATGGGTATTTTTTATTTTTGAATTATTTACATAATTAGGTGTTCTTCTTAACAGATTCTAATTTCAATCAAAGTTTAAGTTCTTGATGGTCATCTGTTTAATTTTATTCCTTATTCAGTCTATCCAAGGAAATAACTTCTATTTTTATTATATTTATATTGCTTTCCCCGGTATTTACAAAATACTTCAATAAAATAATAATCTTATGGCAGATAAATATGTCTCTAATTTTGGTGCAGACGTAAATCCAGGTAATAACTGGAACTTACCTTTTGCAACAATCCAAAAAGGTGTTGATGATTGCTTCGCGACAGGAGGGGGAACGGTTCATTTGGCATTTGGCTATTACCCTGAGTTGGTTGTAGGGAAAAGTGGAGTTAATATTTTGGGTCATAGGCCAGCTCCAGGGGCCCAGCCAATCGACTTCCCGGACTTAAGTGAAATAATTGATATATGTGAGAATAAACCCGTATTAGACGGAAATTCGAGTGGCACAGTAATAACTTTGAATAACGTAAACAATGTAAGTATTCAGAACCTTAACGTGATTCGGGGTGATTCTGGAAATAGGAATGGCGGCGGTATTTATTTATCCGGCTCGGATTTATCGATTAAATCTTGTTGCATAATAGGAAATAAATCAAACCATAAAGGAGGCGGGGCAGTGGTGGAGAGAGATTCTTCTAATATTCAATTCACTGACAATTTGTTCTGGCACAATACTTCATTAGATGGAGGAGGAGGTCTTTCTATACTAAATGCAAGAAATGTCAAAGTAACTGAAAACAACTATTTTATTAGTAACAGCAGCACAGGTGCTGGCAATGCTGGTGGGGGTGGAGTTTCTATTCGCTCGAGTGTAGATATTGTTATTGATAAGGCGGCTTTTACGGCAAATAAGTGTTCATATGGAGGTGGTGGACTATTTGCGATTGACTGTGCCGGTGCACAACCCGCAATATTGGTGACAAATTCCCGGTTTTGGAATAATAATTCTGATCATCGAGGCGGCGGTGCAGGTGTTACCCGACAAAGTTGGATAACCTTTATGGAGTGCAATTTTGAGAATAATAAAGCAAAAGTTGATGGGGGTGGAATTGGTATTAATAATCTTGGCAACGATGGTCAGGATAGCCCAGCAGCTCATCGGACCAACAAAACGTATGTTCACATTGAGAACTGCAAGTTTGAAGGTAATGAAAGCAAAGATGATGGGGGAGCCATTTACGTTTCGTCATCTTCTCTTGGCATAATAAAGAATTGTAGCTTCATTCGAAACATTGCTGACAATAATGGTGGCGCCATCCAATGTACATATGCCTCCGCCATTGATATTTTTAGATCTAGTTTTCGTGGCAATATTAGCCAATTATTAAACGGCGGTGCCATCAGCTTACGCAACGCAGATCTTTCAATTTCTGATAGCTCAACTTTTAATGGTAATGTTGCAAGGGCCGGGAGTGGTGGTGCAATCTTTGTAAAAACTGCTGATATAGGTAGGATGTACACAAGTCATCTAAGGGGTTGGGGGTATGTAAATCGCGGCGGTGCTACTGTTAATGTTTCCAATACTACATTTGAACATAATTTTGGTAAGAATAGTGGAGGTGGAATTTGCTTGGTGGCAAATCATTACACTCTAACATTAAACTTGACTGAATGTAATTTTGTAAGAAATAGAGTTCAGTCTTCAGGGTCCGGAGGTGGAGTTTTCGCAAAGGGAGCTACTACAATTATAGATGAAAGTAAGTTTGACAGTAACCAAGTTTTTGCTCTCGGCCCTAACCTTCGTGGTGGAGCCATTGCCTTGGCAGATTGTCCGTCCACCTCAATTACTGGGGGCACTATTGAACATAATCGAGCTAACTTCGGTGGAGGGTTATCCTTAAAACTCTGTCCTAATCCAAATATCTCTGGAATAACATTTAACAGGAATTTCTTAACTGGAGGTTTGAACGGAAGAGGAAGAGAAATCCATACTGAAACTTGTGCGGGTGTAACAGTAGCTGGACTTATTGCGGCTAATAATGGTAGCCTTAATGGAGGTGTTACTGTAATACCTTAAAATATTGCTGTTATCACTATTAACCTAATAATGTCCTAGCTCTTCATAGTTCTCTGAACAACATCTATTTGGTTAATGGATCAAAAATCAAAGCTAAAGTTCAAATAAATGATTGATTCAATACCAAATTCTATCAACATATATTTAGAAGTGTTAAACTTTGTTAAAAGGTGAACTGCGCGGTGAGTCCAAAAAACAGCCCTTTGGCAGGCCTTGGAAACAGGGTATTTTGCAGAAAAGCTCGAGTCCCGTCCAGACCGCGAAAAAATCGCTCTAAAATTGAGAGTGTAAGTGTCCCTAAAAACCGCTACGGTCAAAAATAGAATAACCGTAAATTTAAGGACATAAAAAGAAGCAGGTTCACCGAGACCCCAAGTGGTCAAGAAAGCAATCTCGGCTGCTGGTTTTCATGCCTTTGGCATGCAGGCGGTTAGGTCTAAATCGCTAGAAAAATCAGGGGCTCCACTTTTCAGAAAGCTTTTAATTTCTAAGTTTTCGTATTACTGTTTGATCACTTGTCTTCTGAGCAATCCAAACAGATAGAGTAAGAGATACAAGATTGTCCACACAACTAGGGCCACGATCGCGAAGGCGATAAGTATGTTCGTGGTTCCGTGAACACCTAATCCGATCAAAATAAAAGGGGCAAAAATGGTATCGGCCAACCAACTCCCGATGAATTTAATATTCGAAATGGCCAAATACCCTAAAATAAAATATGATAGCGTTCCGAGGGTAGCATAAACCGCTCTCTTTCTTTTTTTCATTTTGGTCAATGCCTCACGGCTCGTAATATAATTCGTGATCCATATTGCTTTCAAGTATGTGACCAAGTTAAGATAATTTTCAAGTGGGTATTGGCGATTCAACTATTTGTCAAGGGTTCAACCGGGCCATTGGCCAGAATAAGATAAAAATTGAATAAATTGCTGGTATAAGAGAAAGAAGTCATCGATCAAACCATAAGAACCTTGAGAATAATGGAACGAAGAGGCTTTATCAAAAAATCGTTGGCAATGGGGGCAATGGCCACAATGCCAATACCCTTAAGGGCATTCGGGGGTATCTTTGAGAAAAGTCCCTTACGAATCGGCATAGTGGCCGATGTGCATCAAGACATCATTCACGATGGCGTGGAAAGGCTACGGTTTTTTATGGAAGATATGAAGAAGCGCCAGCCGAATTTCATCATTCAATTGGGCGATTTTGCCCTGCCACGAAAACGCAACCAGTCGTTTTTGGATGTTTGGAACGAATTCGAAGGTTCAAGATATCATGTATTGGGCAATCACGATATGCGTGATCTGGGCTTTACAAGAGAACAGACGATGTCATGGTGGCAAATGGAAAAACGCTACTATGCTTTTGATACTGGCGGGCTGCACTTTATTGTTTTAGACGGTAACGATAAAAACCCAAAGCCCTGGTCGGGCTATGATCGCTATATTGGCAAAGAACAAAAAGAATGGTTGAAAAACGATTTGGAAAACACAAAAAAACCGACCATTGTATTTTGTCACCAAAGCATGGAGGCTGAAGGGGGCGTTGCTAATGGAACAGAGATCAGGGCCATTTTCGAAGCAGCCAAAATTTCAAAGAAACAATCAAAGGTCATCGCCTGTTTCAGCGGCCATCACCATACCGATTATGTAAAGACCATCAATAATATTCCATACCTACAGATCAACAGCATGTCGTATAAATGGGTCGGTGACCAATACCAGCACCAACGCTTCGCACCGCATATAGAGGCTGCTTATCCCAATCTCAGCAAAACCTGTCCGTACCGTAACCCGTTGTATACCTTGCTGACTTTCGATATGGAAAAAAGCACCTTGCATTTAGAAGGTAGGGAGACACAATTCATTCCGCCTACACCCCATGAATTGAAGATTCCGCATGCCCATACCATGCAGAGTGCCATCACGGAACGAAACCTTAAGGTTTTTATATGAGCTTGGGGCCCTGTAAAAAGTATGTAGCGTTAGCGCTTCACCGCGTAATCAATGAAAATGAACATTACAAGGCCATGAAACCGCTGTTCACGATCATATTGGGCTTTTGTACCGCTTACGGACACGCCTTTCAAGACCCACCGAAAACCGAGGTCGTGGTTTCCGTGACCATGGATGATGCCAAGGCATCCGATTCATATCAGGTTATTGGAAAAGATTCCGTTCGGGAGGGCATTTCGGGGAAGGCGAACTATTTTTTGAAAAGCCATCTGAAAATCGGGTCCGATGCCCAACTTGCCCCACTATGGGAAAACCAAAATTTTTCCGTTGAAGTTTGGGTGCGGACAAAGGCCGAAAACAACGAATATCAGGTAATCGCCGCCAACAAAGACTGGAATTCAGGTGAACTGAAAGATTATACCACCAACCATGCTTTTGGTTATAGCAGAACCAGTGGAAAAAATAAGGGATGGGCCCTGATCTGCCAACCCGATGGCAGTTGGGCGTGGAACATCGGCGACGGCGAACACCGCTTGGATTACCGCCCCACGTCTCCGCGACAACAAATCGATGATAATCAATGGCATTTCATAGTGTTTACGGTCGATAGGGCAAAAAATGAGGCCCGTATGTACTTTGATGGGACCAATGTGGCCATTTACAACATTGAGGAAATCGGCAGTCTGAACAGCAAACGGCCCACGGTATTGGCCAATGATGCCCTGGCCAATATAGGGTCACCATCATTTCAGGGTGCTTTAGATGAATTTAAGATCCATAGCGGGGTATTGCATGCTGATGCCATTGCCAAAAAGTACAAAGCGCTGATCACCAAGGCCGTGGGCGAACGTGCATTTGATTCCCTCCTGATGCACAGGTATGTGCCCCTTTCCGCCACATATTTCATGGCCGAGGAGACCAAAAAAGCTGAAGTGTTGGTAGAGAGGTCACTGGAAATTTCAAAAAAATACGATCGGCACAATTATACAATTGATCTTCTTGGTATGCTTGCCGCAATTGAGGGGAAAAAAGGCAATAATAACAAGGCCATTGAAATGAATAGGGAGGCGTTGGAATATGCCGTGCGGGAAAACCTCTTGGAAACTGCTTTTTTAATTGAGCACGATATCTCGGAACAATACTATACGTATGGCAATTATAAAATGGCAGAGGTACATATCAAAAGGGCAGAACAATATCTTGAACGTTTGGATTCGATGCCGGCCTACTTGAAAAACTCAGGATACCCCATGTTTATAAGGTTGTTGGCGATAATTGCGAAAAAAAAGGAACCTTATAAGGGCATTGAAATGATGAAGAAGGCATTGAAGGAATTTGAGGAAGACGATGGCATAACGCCCACAAACCATGTATTGGGAACTTATTATATGACCATAGCCTTTTTGTATGGCCACCAAAAGAACTATGATGAAGCCCTGTCTTATCATAAACGGTCCTTAAAATACACCCTTATGCGATCGAAAGCCAACATTTGGGAATACCTATTTATTTCTTCGCTGTACACGCGTACTGAAAATTGGTCGGAAGCCGAAAAGCACCTACACTTATTTTTGCAGACATGGGACGGGAAAAACAATTCGTCAAATATAAATATAGACAGTCTGGCCGTTGCGATCTTCACCAAAAACGGCAAACCGGAAAAAACGGTCCCATACTATGAAAAGATGGTCGAGAACCTGCGCGAAAGAACGGTCAGTATCAAGGACAGCCTGTTGGTCGTCTATGAAAAACAATATGACGTTTCGGTAAAGGACAAGGAACTGGCAGAGAACAATCTTTTATTGGAAAAGCGGAACAACGAGCGCAACATAACGCTGTTCATCGGCATAGCGGCCTTGTTATTTGGCTCGCTGCTAGCGGTGTCTTTGATCAACAGGCAAAAGAACAGAAGAAGGGAAGTACAGCAGCAACTGGAAGCCGAGAAGCGTTTGGCCGAGGCAAGAATAGAGGTGGTCGAGAACATGGCCCATGAGATCAAGACACCGATCACGTTGATCTCTGGGATGGCCGACCTGATCAAATATAGGGTAGACAACAAGCAAAAGGTGGGAGAACTCATCGAAAAGGTGAACGCCAACTGCCATACCGTAAATATGGAGATCGCGGGCATTCTTGACGCGGTACGGCAATCGGGGAACCTCGGTGAAGTTACCATGACAAATTTCAACGTGACAAGAATGCTCGAAGGGCTGGTGGGCGAATTTGTCGACATAGCGGGGCATAAGGGGCTATCTTTCGAGATGGGCACCACGATCCCAAGTGCCACGAAGATCCATTGTGATGAGGACAAGCTAAGGAAGATCCTCTCCAACTTTATCCAAAACGCGATCAAATACTCGAGCAAGAATTCATCCGTAGAGATCGATTCGTCGATCGAGAAAGGCAGTACACTTTACGTGACGGTGACCAATATTGGAAAGGGTATTCCGCCAGACAAGCACGAAAAGGTGTTCGAGCGGTTCTACCGCTCTCCCGGTGATGAGGGGTCTGACGGTTTCGGCATCGGGCTCTCTTTTTCCAAGGACCTTGCCAACGTGCTCGGGGGTGACATCACCCTAGAGAGCAAGGGGGGGCGTACCTCGTTTACCTTGAGGGTGCCCGTTAAGGTGATCGGCGAAGAGGAGCTTCCCAAAACTTCGGGAGTGGCGATTGCCCCCCACAAGGTCGGGAAAAGAACCGTTCCCCGAAAGGAAAAGATCTTGGTCGTCGATGATTCGAATGCCATGATCTCGTACTATCTGGAACTATTGACACCCTTATATGACTGCGACTATGCGATGGATGGCAAGGAGGCCCTAAGGAAAATTAAGTCTACGGCCTATGACCTGATCATATCGGATATTACCATGCCCCAAATGGACGGGCTCAGATTCAAGGAGCTGGTCAATGAACTCGATGCCCAGAGGTTGGTGCCCTTTATCTTCGTCTCTGCCAAATCTTCTTCAAAGACCAAGGCAAGGGCATATGTTCTGGGCATCGACGATTATATCGTAAAACCCTTTCGGCAAGACGAACTGGTCAAACGGATCCAGAACCTGTTGCTGCGCAACAGGGCGAGGCAAAAATGGGCATTGGCCAACCCTGATGGCGTGCAGATGAAAAAAGAACAGCTAGACCCTTTTCTCAAAAAAGCGATGGAATTGATCGAGAAGGGCCTGACAGACAGGTCTCTTAGCGTTGGATGGCTTGCAAAAGAGCTGGGCTATAGCCAAAAACAGTTGGGGCGCATCTTAAAGGATGTGACCGGTATGACCCCGGTACAATTTATTTTGGAGGTACGCCTCAAGAAGGCCTATAATCTGTTGGATAACCATATTGAGACCAGGGTGGGCAGTGTGATGCACAGGGTCGGTATTGACAATGCCTCGTACTTCAACAGAAAATTCAAGCAACGGTTTGGGATCAATCCGAGTGAACTTACCAAAAAGGTCGACCATTGACCCAGTACGCTATGGAGCGCCAAAAAGCTGGAACCTGTGGTGCGCCCAAAACCCAATCTTTTGGTGCGCCTTGAAAAAATGGCATTTTTCCTATATATACTGATTCAGAATGTTCTCGTATAATTCTTGCTTACCGCTGATCTGTACTGGTTCTTCCCTTGTTTTGGCATATGCCGATAAATCGTTTAAGGTCAGTTTTTCCGCTATGAAATCGGCACCCTTTCCCGAATCAAAAGAAGCATAACGATCGTTGAGCAACGCTTCATAGTTCGAATGGTTGATTACCGCATCGGCCACCAACAGGCCTCTGGCAAAGGTGTCGGCCCCCCCGATATGTGCTATGAAAATATCTTCCAGGTCCGTTGAGTTTCTCCGTGTTTTCGCATCAAAGTTGATACCGCCGCCCTGAAGCCCCCCGGCCTTTAAGAATACCAGCATGGCCTCTGCCGTCTCGAGGATGTTGTTGGGAAACTGGTCGGTGTCCCACCCGTTCTGGTAGTCACCGCGGTTGGCATCGATGCTCCCCAGCATTCCGGCATTGGCCGCCACTTGCAGTTCGTGCTGAAAGGTGTGCTGCGCCAAGGTGGCATGGTTCACCTCGATGTTCAGTTTGAAGTCGTTCTCCAGGCCCTGTTCCCTGATGAAGTTGATGGAGGTCGCCGCATCAAAATCGTACTGGTGCTTTGAGGGCTCCATGGGCTTGGGCTCGATGAAGAACGTGCCCTTAAA
>JANQRD010000212.1 GCA_028284725.1 Allomuricauda sp.
ATCCGCGAGACATTTGGACGGATGGCCATGAACGATTATGAAACTGTCGCTTTGATTGCGGGGGGACACACCTTTGGAAAAACCCACGGGGCGGCAAGCGATGCCGAATTCGTGGAAGCAGAACCGGCAGGAGCCTCCATCGAAATGCAGAGCATGGGATGGAAGAACAACTTCGGAACAGGTAAAGGTGCGGATACAATTACAAGTGGTTTGGAAGGCGCTTGGACGGAAACCCCTACCCAATGGAGCCACAGATTCTTCGAAAATCTTTTCAAATATGAGTGGGAATTGACCAAAAGCCCTGCTGGAGCTTGGCAGTACAAGCCAAAGGATGGTGCGGGTGAAGGAACATTTCCCGATGCGCACGATCCCGAGAAAAAACATGCACCGTTTATGTTGACCACGGATCTTTCATTGCGAATGGACCCTGCCTACGAGAAAATTTCGAGGCACTTTTTGGAGAATCCAGAGGAATTTGCGGACGCTTATCGTCGCGCATGGTTTAAATTGACACACCGTGATATGGGACCTGTATCCCGTTATTTGGGATCTGATGTACCTACAGAAGTATTGATCTGGCAAGATCCAGTTCCAGCCGTAGATCATGAGTTAATCAATGATAGCGATATCGTAGCATTAAAAGGCAAAATTCTCGATTCTGGATTGTCCATAGCACAACTCGTTTCAACGGCATGGGCTTCGGCATCAACATTCCGAGGATCTGATTACCGTGGTGGAGCCAATGGTGCTCGTATCCGCTTGGCACCTCAAAAGGATTGGGAGGTGAACAATCCAGCTCAATTGGCCAAAGTATTGGAAACGTTGGAAGGAATCCAAGCTGATTTCGATAAAAAGGTTTCTCTGGCGGATTTGATTGTTTTGGGAGGAAATGCTGCGGTGGAGCAGGCCGCCAAGAACGCAGGACATGATATCGATGTTCCCTTTACACCGGGAAGAACTGATGCTACAGCGGAACAGACGGATGCGGAATCCTTCGAAGTATTGGAACCTCAGGCCGACGGTTTCCGAAATTATCTGAAAGGAAAGTTCTCTGTCAAATCCGAAGAATTATTGGTGGACAAAGCGCAACTATTGACCTTGACCGTTCCGGAAATGACTGTTTTAGTAGGAGGAATGCGTGTTTTGGATACCAACTACGACAAGTCGCATCACGGAGTATTTACCAATCGTACGGAATCATTGACCAATGATTTCTTCGTTAATATTTTGGATTTGAATACAACTTGGAAGGCTACTTCCGAGGAAGAAGAAGTGTTTGAAGGCCGTGATCGCAAGACCGACGAATTAAAGTGGACCGGGACTCGAGTGGATCTTATTTTCGGTTCCAATACGGAGTTGCGAGCTATTGCCGAGGTTTATGGAAGCAATGATGCCCATGGTAAATTCGTTAAGGATTTCGTTGCTGCTTGGAATAAGGTGATGAATCTGGACCGTTTTGATGTGGCCTAATTTTGGCCATGGATGAAAAAGAAAATTATCCCTATAAGACTGCCGCTTCCTAAAAAGGATGTGGCAGTTTTTTTTATACCTTTCACATGGATATGAGTGATAAAGAACACTTCTTCACTGAAATAAGAAATGGCAATGTTGAGGCCATCGAAAAACTGCTTGGAACCAATATGGAATTGTTGGAATCCAAAGATGAGCGAGGCTCCACCCCTTTAATTCTGGCAACCTATTACAATCATATGGATTTGGCAACATTTCTATTGGAAAAAGGGGCCCGGATTGATGCCACCGATGGATCGGACAATACGGCGCTGATGGGAGTTTGTTTTAAGGGCTATGCAAATTTGGCAAAATTGCTTATTGAATCAGGGGCTGACGTCAATCATATCAATTCCATGGGAGCTACATGTCTCATATACGCCACTACCTTCAATCGAATTGAAATTGCCCAATTATTGTTGGAGCATGGGGCTGATGTCACCATCAAGGATGCAAGAGGAAACACAGCGTTGGATCATGCTAAAATGCAGGAAAATAAACTTTTTGTGGAACTACTGGAAAATAGATCGTAACCATTTGAATGGATTCAAGAGAACAACTTAACTTAATCAAACGCATCAAGGCAATTTCTGAAACAGGATTGATTTATGCTGAAGGCGCCTATGACCTTGAGCGGTATGAAGAACTCAAGCAAATCAGTCTAAAACTGATGGCGCATTTGGCCAATGAGCCAATAACCGTAATGCAAGATTTTTTTATACCCGAAAGGGATTATCCCACTCCCAAAGTGGATGTACGCGGATTGGTGATCAACGAAAAGGATGAAATTTTAATGGCCAGGGAAAGTGTGGATGGCAAGTGGACCATCCCGGGAGGTTGGGCCGATATCGGGAGTACCCCATCCGAAATTGCAGTAAAGGAAATAGAGGAAGAAACAGGGTTTAAGGCTGAAGTTATCAGGTTTCTAGGGGTTTATGATAAGCAAGTCCATCCGCACCCTCCAGAACCCTACTATATTTATAAGCTATTCTTTTTATGCCGCATCGTTGGTGGGGAGCTTAAGCCCGGATTTGATATGTTAGGAGCCGATTTTTTTTCATTGGACAAGCTTCCTGAACTCTCTGAGGAACGAATTTTGGAAAGTCAGCTAAAACAACTTTTTCATCTAGCCAAATCTTCTTCGACCGAAGTTTATTTTGATTAGCAGCAATGTCCGGAAAACTTAAAATAGCGCTTGTTCAATCCCATTTGCTTTGGGAAAACCCATCTGCCAATAGGAAAATGTTCGATGGGAAAATACAATCGATATCTGACGATGTTGATTTGATTGTTCTTCCCGAAATGTTCTCTACGGGATTCACAATGACTCCAAATAAAATAGCTCCATCCGAAGGTAATAAGACAGTGGATTGGATGCAAAGCTGGGCAAGCGAAAAAGATACCGCCATTTTAGGAAGTATTGTATTCCATGAAAACGGAAAAAACTACAACAGCCTGTTTTTTGTTGAGCCTGAGGGAAATACAAAGCGTTACGATAAAAAACACACTTTTACATTGGCAGGCGAGGATAAAGTGTACCAAGCCGGAACCTCAAAATTGATTCTGGAGTACAAAGGTTTCAAACTATGCCCTATGATCTGCTATGATTTGCGGTTTCCCGTTTGGGCGAGGAACACAAAAAAAGAAGCTTATGATGTTTTGATCTTTGTGGCGAATTGGCCCAAACCACGTATCGGGGCGTGGGATACGTTGTTAAGGGCCCGTGCCATTGAAAACATGGCCTACTGTGTAGGGGTCAATCGAATCGGCTTGGATGGTTTGGGTTATGAATATCCGGGACATTCTGCCGTATATGATGTTTTGGGAAACCAAGTGTCGTATTCAGAAAAAGAGGAAACATTGTATGCCTCGCTTGAGCAAGACCATATTGAAACCATGCGAAACAAATTGAAGTTTTTGGAAGATCGCGACGACTTTAATCTGTTATGATAAAAGTCTGCTCCAGTTCCCAGTTGGCACGTACGTCAATGACATCGGGGTAGTAGCTGACCTTTTCTGGCTGTACTTTTTTCAGATAATTACCGGTATCCCAAATGCCATTCGCGTTATCATCAAAAATGACCCGAATCATATAATTTCCCGGTTCAAGATTATTAAACTCAAACCTCTTGGGCTGATCTGCCGAAAGTTCACGTTGGGTCTCCCCATTTTCATTGGTCAACTGAACAATCATGGGAAAACGGATGTTTCCGCTGACGTTTACACGCAAGTTTCCATAATCGGCAAAGCTGCCCGTTGAAAAATTGTAATCCAGCGTATCGTTTTCCATCCCAAAAAAATCAGTAATGGCCCCGGGCAAAAAAGCAAATCGATAGTTTTGGTTGGACTCCACCTCAAAATCAAAATCAATTTTGTTTTCCAGGGAATCCAAAGTATAAGAAAATGGGGCGAGAATGGAATCACTTACCACCAACCCTACCTTGGAGGTGTCAACGCTGACAATAGGGGTATTGGCAAGCACACTGAAGGACTCCTCAAAATTCATTTTCCCTCTCACATTGGAGCTAAGTGTCAAAGAATCCAAAGGCAATTTTCGTGTTTTTACGGTAAACGTATCGATGGCTTCGAGTTTTGTATTGCTCACCGTGAAAATGATGGAGTCCAAATCGGTAGGGGTCAACCAATAGTTTAGGGTATCCGTTTCCCTTTCCTTCAAAATAATTGTTTTTACAGAATCTGGAAGAGTGGTTAAAGTTTCAATTTTAATGTCTTCATGGTTCCCTTGATAACCAAAAATGATATGGTTCTTTGCTACATAACTGGGAACCGAGGCACTGTAATCTGGCAATTCTTGAAAAAGTGTCAACAAATAAATGGAATCCGTTGGTATGGTAATGGTATCCTTCAGAAATCCTATTTTATCCTGCCTTTGATTGAAGAGATTGTTCTTGTTGAGGTCCTTTAGGGCCACCAAAACATACTTTCCCGCCTTTAGATTTCTCAGTTCGAACAGTGGTAGACTGTCCAACGTATTGGTGATATAATTTGGGGGGCTTTTGTAAATGGTGGAATCGGTGTACGCGGTGTCCAGTTCGTAAAGCATCACACTGATGAATTCATCCGCTTTCCGATTAAAGGCATCCTTCACGGCGCCAGACAATGTCAATGAATCGATATAATCCCCAGTGGAAAAAACGTAGGTTAAAAAATTATTTGGGTTGCCCTCGTTGTTGTCCACAATGCTCTGTCCAAAATTCAAGGTATAGGTGGTGTTTTCCCTAAGCGTGTCCTTTATGATGATTTCTACATATTTGTTCGCTCCTCCCAGGGGCTTTACCTCAGGGGGATATTTAAGCGGCGGGGAAACAATGAGTTGGTTCTGAACATCCTGCAATTTGATGAACTCATCAAAGTACAATCGAATCTTTTCGGCCTTAAAATTGGTGGAAAAATTATCAGGCTCTGTACGGGTGATCTGGGGCGGTGTTATATCCTGTGGCCCTCCGGAAGGCGTCCCTCGTTTTGCACATTGCCATAGGGCCAATCCCATCAGGATAACAAAGAAAAGGCTCAACAGTTTTTTTAGATACCGCATTGAAAAAACTAGTGTGACAAAGAAACGACTAATTTAAAAATTGAAAAGAAGGATTCACCAAAATTTAACCCCTGGGGACCACCGCCATGCTCAATACAGAAACCGTAACGTCACCCAGTTGGTGAAGGGCCGTAGCACATGCTTCCATTGTCGCACCGGTGGTGATCACGTCATCCACCAGTAGCAAGTGCTTAAACTTATTTTGTTTTTTTGGATTTAATTGAAAATCAGCTTTGGCACTTTCCCATCGCAACAAACGGTTCTTTTTTGTCTGGCTTTTGGTGTTTGAGGATCGCACCAGGATATCATCCCGGTACTCCGCCTTTATGGATGCCGCAATTTTTTTCGCGAAGAGCGCCACCTGATTGTAACCTCGCCTCTTTTCCTTTTTCGGATGGAGTGGCACGGGAACCACCACATCAACAGAATCCAACATTTTTTCCCTTTGCAAGATAGCTCCGTACCAATCACCGAAAAAACCACCGATTTGTTCTTGGTTTTTGTACTTTAAGTGGTGCAAAAGATTTTTTACGACGCCGTTCTTTGCGAAAAACAGGAAAGAAGCCGCTTTTTTTATAGGAATCCTCCCATAAAATATGAGGTCAACGGGATTTTCTTTGGTAAAAGTATAATCGGTGAGTGGCAATTCGTGTCGACAAACGGTACACAATACGCTTTCTCCTCTGGATAATTGCGCATTACATCCAAAACACACTGTCGGCAATAGTATGTTGTTAATCTCGTTTATTATCTTAGCCAACCTTTTAGGAGTCAAATCTTATACGCTTTAAGTAGCTATTAACCTCATGGATGCCCAAGATAACAATTTCAACTACAAGATTATCTTTGCTGCCCTTTTAGCGGTCATTGTGGGTATTCTCATAGCCTTTTACTACAGCTATGCACAGTCCAAAAACCAAATGAACTTTTTGGAACAGGAAAAATCACTCTTGGTGAAGGATTTAACACTGATGAAGGCTGAAGTGGATCGTTTATCGGGCTTGAATGAGGTGAATGAGATCGAACTCCAGACCTCAAGATTCAAAGTGCAGCAACTTCTGGACTCCGTAGGGCGTTTGAATTTCAGCATAACCAAACTCAAGGAGACCCGTAAAGAATTGCGCATGTTGGAGGTACGGTTCGACAGTCTCAAATTAAAGAACAACTTCCTTAGGTACAACAACAGTCTCTTGGCCAGTAGGTTCGAGGAAACCCGAAAACAGCTCGAAGAAGTCCGCGGGCGAGCGAGCAATATGGAAAAGGCGGAGTCATTGCTTCGGGAAACCAACAAGGAGTTGGCAAGGGAGCTTAAGATCAAGAGTTATCTAAAACTTCAGGATGCCGAGGGCAGTGGATTCCGATTACGGGCAGGACGACCTTTGAAGACCAATAAAGCATCTACCATAGAAAAATTACGGGGCTGCGTCACCATTTTAAGTGATCCCAACGAAGATGGAGACGTAAAAGTCCTTTATCTCCAATTTTTGGACCCCAACATGGCAGTTGTTGAAGATAACGCCAATACCATTTCCGTAAGTGGGAATACCTAC
Source organism: Allomuricauda sp. (assembly GCA_028284725.1). GTDB lineage: Bacteria > Bacteroidota > Bacteroidia > Flavobacteriales > Flavobacteriaceae > Flagellimonas. The sequence goes on from JANQRD010000212.1 coordinate 6,616, forward strand.
AGCAAGCGAGTGGAAATCGTTTATACAGGAAAAGAGATCAGTGTTTGTGATGCCATTACCGTGCCCGAAGGCTCCTTAGGAGAGGGAATCTACACCTTAAACGTTTTCGAGGACGAAAGACTCTTGGCATCCACCGAATTTCAACTCAAATAAGCCTTTGATTTTAGGGTAAAATTCTATTTTTGCCCAATGGCAAATCAAGAAGATGTTTTTAAGAAGGTAATCTCCCATGCAAAGGAGTACGGCTATGTATTCCAATCCAGTGAGATTTATGATGGACTCAGTGCTGTGTACGATTATGGGCAGAATGGTATTGAGCTGAAAAAGAATATTCGCGAATACTGGTGGCAGGCCATGGTGCAGCTCAACGACAACATTGTCGGTATCGATGCGGCCATTTTTATGCACCCTACCACTTGGAAAGCATCCGGCCACGTAGATGCCTTCAATGATCCATTGATCGATAACAAAGATTCCAAAAAAAGATACCGCGCCGATGTCCTGGTCGAAGACCATGTTGCAAAGATTGAGGCCAAAATACACAAAGAAGTAACCAAGGCGGCCAAACGCTTTGGGGACAGTTTTGATAAAGAGCAGTTTTTGTCCACAAACCAGCGTGTGTTGGATTACCAGGCCAAGGCCGATGACATTCTAAAACGTTTGGGCAAATCCCTGGAGAATGAAGATTTGGCCGATGTGAAGGCCTTGATTGAGGAATTGGAAATCGCTTGCCCATTGTCTGGCTCCAAAAACTGGACGGATGTAAAGCAGTTCAACCTAATGTTTGGCACCAAACTGGGGGCTTCTGCTGATTCAGCTATGGATTTGTACCTCAGACCAGAAACAGCGCAGGGGATTTTTGTCAACTTTTTGAATGTGCAGAAAACAGGGCGGATGAAGATTCCCTTCGGGATTGCGCAAACGGGAAAGGCTTTTAGAAACGAGATTGTCGCACGGCAGTTTATCTTCCGTATGCGGGAATTTGAACAGATGGAAATGCAATTCTTCATCAAGCCGGGGACACAGCAAAAATGGTATGAAACCTGGAAGGAGAAACGATTGAACTGGCATCTTTCCCTAGGTATGGGAGAAGAGAACTATCGCTTCCATGATCATGAAAAACTAGCGCATTACGCAGATGCGGCTGCGGATATTGAATTCAAGTTTCCATTCGGATTTAAGGAATTGGAAGGTATCCACTCCCGAACGGATTTCGACCTGGCTAGCCATGAAGAGTATTCCGGTAAAAAACTGCAATATTTCGACCCAGAGGAAAACAAGAGCTACGTACCTTATGTGCTTGAAACCTCCATCGGTTTGGATCGCATGTTTTTGGCCGTTTTCTCAAATTCGTTACAAGAAGAAGAACTGGAAAATGGGACCACAAGAACGGTACTGAAGCTTCCAGCGGTATTGGCACCTACCAAAGCGGCAATTTTGCCGTTGCTCAAACGAGACGGTCTTCCAGAGATTGCGCACAAACTTATAGATGATCTGAAATGGGACTTTAATGTGATCTATGATGAAAAAGACGCTGTAGGTCGAAGGTACCGTCGCCAAGATGCAGCGGGGACTCCATTTTGTGTTACCGTAGATCATCAAACCTTGGAGGATGAAACTGTCACCATTCGTCATCGGGATACCATGGAACAGCAGCGTGTCGCACTTTCTGAAGTGAAAGACATCATTTCGAAAAAAGTGGATATGCGCTATTGGTTACAGCGCATTTAAACTAACAAATTGTCCGAGATTAGTATTTCCCATTTGTCACACTGAGCCTGTCGAAGTGTGACTATGGTTTGAAAGCTAAAAACCTCGCTGCTCCTTCGACACCGCTCAGGATGACAGCTCGAGGTGACATATAATTACTTTTGTCTATTAAAATAAGCCAACAATTTCCCCATCATCATTGATGTTGATGCCTTCCGAAGCTGGTGTTGCCGGCAAACCGGGCATACGCATAATATCCCCAGTAATAGGAACTAAAAATCCGGCACCAACGGCTATTTCTATTTCACGCACTGTAATGATGAAGTCTTTGGGACGCCCCAAAAGTTTGGGATTATCCGACAGTGATTTTTGGGTCTTAGCAATGCAAACGGGTAAGTGATCCAAACCAAGGTTGGAAATTTTTCGCAAATGGGCCTTTGCTTTTGAGGTGTAATCCACATGTTCGGCGCCATAAATTTCCGTGGCGATAGTGGCTATCTTATGCATGACACTCGAATTCCAGTCGTACAAAGGTTTAAAATCTGAAGCTTTGGATTCCACAACATCAATAACATGTTGCGCAAGCTCTATGGCTCCTTCCCCTCCTTTTGCCCAAACCTCTGCTACGGCAACATGCACCCCTTTGGACTTGGCAAGTGCCTTTATTACATCAATTTCAGCCTCAGTGTCCGTGACAAACTTGTTAATGGCAATGACGGGAACAACATTGAATTTGGAAATGTTCTCCAGATGCTTTTCCAAATTGGGCAGCCCTTTTTTTAGGGCTTCCACATCCGGGGCTGTTAGGGATTTTAAATCAGCACCTCCATGGTATTTTAAAGCGCGTATTGTAGTGGTCAGCACCACCGCTTTTGGTTTTAAACCAGCACTCTGACATTTAATATCAAAGAATTTTTCTGCACCAAGATCAAACCCAAAACCTGCTTCGGTAACCGTGTATTCGGAATGTGACATGCCCATTCGGGTGGCAATTACGGAATTGGTTCCTTGGGCAATATTGGCAAACGGCCCTCCGTGGATAATGGCGGGATTCCCTTCAATGGTCTGCACCAAATTGGGCTTAATGGCATCTTTGAGTAAAGCGGCCATGGCACCTTCAGCATTAAGGTCTCTCGCATAAATTGGTTCTTTATCGAAGGTATAGCCTATAAAAATGTTGCCCAGGCGCTCTTTAAGGTCAGTCAAGTTTTCGGCTAGACAAAGAATGGCCATAATTTCGGAAGCGGCGGTAATGTCAAACCCTGTTTCCCTCGGGATACCGGAGGTCGTTCCACCCAAACCTACGATTACATGGCGCAGGGAACGATCGTTCATATCCATCACCCGTTTCCAACCGATGGTTCGGGGATCCAGGCGTAGCGATCTGGTCTTACTTTGAATATTATTGTCGATTACTGCAGCCAACAGGTTATGTGCCTTTTCAATCGCGGCAAAATCTCCTGTAAAATGTAGGTTGATGTCTTCCATCGGCAGCACTTGGGAATACCCACCTCCGGTGGCACCTCCTTTTATGCCGAAAACAGGCCCCAGGGAAGGTTCCCGCAGCACCACCGTGGTTTTTTTGTTCAGTCGGTTCAGCCCTTCGGTCAGGCCGATGGACATTGTTGTTTTCCCTTCACCAGCAGGAGTGGGTGAAATGGCCGATACCAAGATCAGGTTGCTGTTGCTCGTACGTTTTTTACCAATGGCCTCCAAGGGCAATTTAGCCTTGTATTTGCCATACATTTCAACGGTGTCCAGATCGACACCAAATTTTTCCGCAATTTTTGAAATAGGTTGTAGCGTAACGCCTTTGGCGATTTCCAAATCGGTCATGGGTAAGTTGTTTTCAGTTAGTCGTAAAAACGAAAAAAGAATCCGTTTTATAACCTACAAGATACTACAATCGTGGGAGTTTCTACTTTCGCTTATTGGCCCTTTTCTGTTTAAAATAAGCCTTGTCCGCAATATAAAGTCGCTTTCTAACTTCGCAGAACACAACACTTCCGTCCTTGTTGGTGAGCGAGGTGGTCTTTACGATTTCCAGTTCGTTCTGCTGCCCAACTTTAGCCTTGATTTCATCGAGTTCCTGCAGCGAATAATGGAGTTCGGCATAGAGGTTTTCCCGGGCGGGACGTTTAAAGAAAATCTCTGCGGATTTATCCCAAACCACATATTCGTTGTCCAACAGATTGATCAATTGCACCATGGGGATGGGATCCACTGCCGAGAACATACTTCCCCCAAAAATGGAATTCACATAATTTCGGTTTTTGTAGTTGATGGGAAGTTTTACTTTCACCTCCAACAAGTCCTCGGAAACATAGATAATCCGGCCTGTGCTGCGCCGATACATGGGCGATAGGTTGAATCCGTATTTAAAAAGGGTACTTTTCTTGATGAACTTTTCCCCGATTGCAACCATGTTTTGATAGAACGACATAAGGCTATCCGATTAGAAGGACGATTTTTTATAGCGATAGTGACCAATGATTTTAAAGTCGAAAAGGCAGTCTTCCAGTACCTGTCCACGACCAATGTTGTGTACGATATGGTGCCGTTTGCCGTCTCGTGATATTTTATTAGAGATAATGCCGATATGGGTTACGGCTCCTCCCAAATTCCAGCAAACCACATCCCCTGGCAGATAATCTTTAGGGTTTTGGGTTATGGGCTGTTCAGCATTTTGGCGCTCAAAAAAGGTCATCAAATTCGGTACCCGACGATGGTCGATATTTGTATCGGTTCTAGAAAGTCCCCAAATCTTGGGGTATACATCAAAGTTGGCTTTCATATCCTCATGAACCAGCCGCTGAAGATCAATATCCAGCTGCCGATACGCCCGAATCACCACATCGGTACAAACCCCTTTATCGGCAGGGACATCGCCGTTGGGGTAGTCCATGGAAAAATAACTGGGATCATAGGTGACCTGTTGCAGGGTGAGCTCAAGGGCCGCTTGCGCCAAATCCTTTTTCTCCTGGGCAACTTGCGAAAAGCCCATTGTGGACAGAAACAGAAAGAAAGGTACGAGCACCTGTAGAAAGGAGAATCCGGTTTTGTTCATAGCCCCAACAAAGGTAAGTGCTTTACGGAATGGTAGGTCAACGTGGTCTTAATGCATTGTTTCAGTTCCGCTTCCGGAAGTTCCTCATCCAGCTTAAAAACAATGGCGCGATTTCCCTCGAAGGTGAAAGTATCTTTATACACTTTTCGGAATGAGGGCACCAACTGGCTTGTGCATTTAAAATACATCGCATATTGATCTGGGGTTTTCGGCTTCCAGTCCATGCGGAGGGTACTTCCTTTTTTGGTGAGATAGCTGGGCTCGCCCCATTTTAGGGTTTCTTCCAGAGCGGTGATTTGTTCCACTTCTTCCGCAACTTCCAAAACTAACGCACGCAATTGTTCCATTTTGCTACGGACGGCTTCGGGATAGCGGTCAAAAACGGTTTTGACCTCGGGGTTGGAATGTAGTTGTACTGTTTTCATACTGTTTTTAGTCAAAACCTTCACTAAAGAATTCTTCAAGCGTCATGTCGAAAGCTTTGGCGATTTTGAGTAAGCTAGTGTATTGTAAATCGGTTCCCGTTTCGTAACGACCGTATTGTGCTCGGTGGATGCCATTGTCGAATGCAAAGTTTTCGTAACTCGTATACCCTTTTTGGATGCGTAGCGATTTAATGCGCTTGGCCAATTTCTGGATTTCTTTTGATTTGTCCATGAGGTTAAAGAAATCAAGAGCACTATTAATTAATTACTACTAATTAGTAGTAATTTTGTATGTTTGACACGAATTACTCGAATTCTTATGCTTGAGGAAACCCAAATCGAAAAACTGACCGAATGGATTCAAGACACCTATGGCTCACCAGCGCAACTATGCGAACACCTTAATATGGCGGTGGAAATGCTGTTTTATATAGAGGAAGATACTTTTGATCGAAAAGACATCCAAAATGTGGTGGCCGCTTTGCGAGGGTTGGGGAGGGTTTTGAAGTTATGACAGTAGTTTTTTATACCGCAGACAATCAAGAAACATTATCAACTCTTGCTATTTTCAGGAGATTCATGATTAAAATAAATATTCCAACAAGCTCCAACTAAAAAAGCTAATTTCTCAGAATCTTCTCCATACTTCTTAAAGTACATTTTATGTTTATCTATTTGGACTGCCACAATGTACTGAAAGAGTAGTACTTCAATACTGAGTAAATCGTTCAAAATTTGTTTTGTATTCAGGCTTCTTCTTCCCCCCAAACTAATGGCTAGGTTGCCTTCGTTAACAAATACATTTGCATTAAAAATAATACTAGTCCTGTCAGGATGTACTGTTGAGGAAAATTTTTTGTGATAATTTTGTTTGAGAATACTTAAGGTGTCAAAAAAGCCTTCATAAATTTCGAATCCACCCTTGTCTTTTAAGCTTTTCAATATTTTTTTATTGACTTTTGTTGTTTTTGTAAATTTTATCGAGCGATTAAATTCTCTCCCCTGTGATTCTAATAACTCCGTATAAAATTTATACTGCTCTTCATCTCCAAGGATGCTTAACATAAGTTCAAATAACTCTAAATGATTCCGCAAAATTATTGTAGCCTGATGGTCAAAACCTTTATAAAGTAGATAATGAAGAGTCTGGAGATTATTTTGTGTCAGAGTTAAGATATTTACATAGTCAAAAAACAAACTGCGTGATAAGTCTTTTTTAACGTCTGAGTTAAACTCAAACTTTTGTTGGATGTTGATCCATAATAGGTTATTTCGAAAATGTATGATTTCAAGTAAATCTAAATCACTATCTACTTCCTTAGATTCATATCTATAAGCGAAGAGTTTAGTGTTTGTCTTGACTATATCTTCAACTAGTTCTTTTGGATCTAGATTTATGAAATTACCTCTTTTTAATTCAAGAAGATGAAATGTGTAAAGGGCTTTTTCCATTATCAGAGCTAACGGTCACGGCTATGATTTCGGTGTGGAAAATCCTTTGGGATTTTTTAAGCTACGAAATCGAGCCATTTAAAAGTAGCAAATTTTAAGTTCGGGAGGGAGGCCACGATGAGTTATAGCCATTGTTGTGCGTAGTTATTAAAGAACTAGGTTAATTTTCAAAAACAGTCCATGTCAGATTCACTTTCTCCTCGGTTTTAGATTTCTCTATTTTTTTAATGATTGATTTTCTATGTGCGGCACCACACATAAAAATTGCTGAACTGAAATTATTGTTATTACTATATGAATAGATATTCCGAATCATTGGATTTTCATAAGCATCAATGTCTACATTAACAGTTTTTTCCAATTCACTATTATTCAAAATCTGGCTTTCCAGCGCGCGCATTTCCTCTTGAAGCTCAATACATTCTGAACTGTTGAGAAATAAAAAACCATTCTCTGCGGCCTTGTAATTGAAATTATCAATTAATTTTTGTAGTTCTCTATTTCTACAAACTATATTGATTTTTTTGCGGAAAGTATCGGATAGACCATTCTCACATACAGGAACATAATAAAAAGAGGTCTTGTGGCTATATTTCTGAATTGCAGATATTTCCAGTTTCTGATGATATGCGCCATATGTCTTGAACAAATATTTTTCATATACTGAATAAGTTTCATCAATAGCCTCCAAAAAAATAACTTCCGGACTTAATTCTTCAATAATCTTACATAGCTCCTCTGCGTTACATTTTCCAATTTCCTTATGGATTGTGCTGATGAAAGTGATGTGACGCATTATTGTCAAAAATATAATGGTTGATTTATGATAATAGCTACGTTTAATTTAGGAGATTTAAAATAGAAAATGTTGTCTTTTCTAATTACGCACAACGGTCTCGTATAACCGTCGGTTACGGATTTATATGCGTTAATTTTCGGTTTAGCACTGACTTTAGCAATTCCGAGTGGATTCTAGCCTGTGCTGAGCTTGTCGAAGCATAGTCGAATCCGCCGTAATTGCGGTTATACATTGTTGTAGGGCGTTGTTAATTTTTAATATTCCTAAGATCATCTCGTAATTTCCAAACTAGAATCGAAGCTTCATTTAAGAGACTTATTGCCAACTTCGAATCACTTAAGAGCATATCCATATCCCTGTTTTTTAGTTGCTTTAGCATACTGCTGTGCATTTTTCTTTTTTCGTAGATTAAATCATCTTCAAGTTTATTCCAGCAATCATTTCCAAGCTTGCCCAAATTGTCATTTATTAATAAATCTAGTTTCCGGGCATTAACTATTAGATCTTCGGTTGAGTTCTGAATTTCATTTATCATTTTATCAGATTCTTTAAGATCACCTGATTCAATGTTTAATAAAAAATCCTTTTTCGCATTTACAATATATTCTAAGTCTGATCCAATGTAACCGAGTTTTCTGATGCACTCTGCTTCTCTTTCTTTTTCAATTAATTCTGAAAAAATGGAGTCTAACTTCTCAATCCAACCATTAAAGTTGACTATTCCTGCAAAAAGACTTTCTTCTTTTTTTGACTGCCCTTTTACGGTAGTAATTGTAAATATGCAAAGTGTTATAATTGTAAATATCTGTTTGGCCATCATTTTTTCTTTTTATATGCTGATTTCAATACAATTGCTCCTATAATAGTTATGAGTAACGGAATAAATAAGTCCATTAAAGGCACATCATTAAAACCCTTATCAATTATTCGCTTGATAACGTCTCTTCTGAAGTAGATTCTAACTAATCCTCCTATTATTAATATATATCCTATCGCTTTTTTTGTTAATCTCATATCGTAATAATAATGCCCTACAACTTGTTATATCGAAGCAAAACACATCTTTATACCCTTAAATATAGCGGATAAACACCACAAAATACAAGGAATATCCGCACACCGTAAGAAAACACAGTCTAATAGCACCCCTCAGCAGTGGTTACTATGGTTCCCAGGGTAAAAATAGCGGGGGCAGAGCGCCCCCAAAACCTATGCTATGGATTACTCACCTTCGACCAAAAAGCGTGTGATATCGAACAAGAGTGGGCCGGCAGTATTGGCGTTTGTAAATACAATGTAGCCGGTTTTTAGGTCGTCGTACATTTCAAACGTACAGCGAAAATCCCCATTGTTTCCACCGTGTCCAAATACCAATCCATAAGGAGAGTTGCGCAGTGCCACACCCAGTCCAAATCCGGCTTTGTAACCGTTCATCCAGTCCTCTTCGTCCTGCAACGTATGAAAACGGAACATTTTTTCGGCCTGTTCCTCGGTCAAGCCTTCGCGATTTAGCAATGCAAGGGCAAAGGGAGCAAAATCCTTGGCCTCCGTATGCATGCTAAAGGCCATACCTGGGCCATCGGGACAATCAAACATATTGGGAATACCATCGAAGTGGCCAGCGACTTTCAGGTCGGGGAGTTGGTCGTTGCACATAAAATAGGTGTTGGTCATCCCCAGGGGATCCAAAATCTCTTTGTCCAAATGGGATTGAATGATCAGTGGCAGTTCATCGGAATCGCCTCCCGCGAGCACTCGCTTTAGGTATTCAAAACCTTCCCCAGAGTAGCCATAGGTGGTGCCTGGTTTGTTTTTCATTCTGACCCCCCAATTCGGAAGACCGCTCACATGGGTCAGCACATGTTTACCAGTCATGAGTTTGTATTCGGGATATTCCTCCAATTCCGGAAATGGCAAAGATTCGTAAAGGGGTTTTTCAAGATCAAATTCTCCCCGTTGCACAAGGCGGTTCATCACGTAGGCAAATACCAATTTGGTGATTGATGCCGCCTCAAAAACAGCCTCGTCCCTGAGCGGTTTTTTGGAGATGGTGTTCTCCACCCCATAGCTATGGTGATAGGCAAGCTTCCCATCTTGGATAATAGCAAGCGATACGGCGGGAATGTTGTAGTAATTTCTATAAGCAGTAACAAAGTCATCCACTTGTTTGGCGGAAGCCGAAGTAAACGGTGCGTGCAGGATTCCTTTTTCTGGGATCAGATCTGGTTTTGTAGCTACGGAAACCGCGATGGTGTCCATGGTCAATTTGTTTCCCTTCGATACGGAGATGTTTGGCACTTCATTGGTTCCTTCCACAAGATCAATATCGAACCAACGATCCATTTGCCAACTGGGCGGTATCGTGATTTCATAATCCCCTACAGGTAATTTTAAGCTATACTGACCAAGCGAATCAACGCTAGTGTTGATAAACATTTCTGGACGCTTAACGCTATTGAATTTGATGGAGCCGGGCCATTTGTTTCCAGCCTCACTTTTCCATTTTAGCGCTCCCTGCACACTACCAATGGCTTCATCAGCTTCAAGCAGTACAAGATCCCCGATTAAATTTGAGTTCATAAACTTGTTTCCAGGAGTAGGGCCCCAAGTGAGCATCACATGATCTTGATCCGTATCCTTGTCGAATACCGCATAATCGAAACCGATCACCCTTCCCGGGTTTAGCGCACCGGAAATCTTGATTTTCCATTCGTAGGTAACCACATTGTTTTTTCGTGCAATGGCCAGCTCGACATTATCAAAACTCGCATTTTTAACTTGCGGATAAAAGTGAAGTCCTTCTTGCTCCACAATTTTCCGATGATGCTCGTCCACTTCATAGGCTATCACACCTGCACCCTCAAGACTGTGCTTGGGATCGATATAAAGGACTTGAAAATCATGACTGGAGAAATGGCTGTTGTCGGGCGTTTTTACGTACTCATCATCCGCCATGGTCACCACAAAATACAAATGCCCGGATTGCGCATCGTAACCTCCACGCCAGAAAGCCAATCCATCTTCTGGCCCATCAATATCTGCTCCGTAGTGGGTATGTAGCAACGCATTTGCATGGATTTCAGCCGGCCAATCATCCAGATTGCCGTCTATGGTAATATTCGAAACAGGATAAATAAAAGCGAGTGAACCGTTGTTGGCGTTTATGGAACCACTCCATAGTACCAACCAGCCAAGTGTACAAATGGCCAAGTATTTTGTTGTTTTCATAAGTGTTTGAGCTTTACCTTGAAAGACTCGGCTTGTGGGAAATCGTTACACTTTGTTTCAGTGTTTGCTGAAAATTTTTATGTTAAATTTCAAAAGACAGCTTTTAGAAAACATAGCCTAATCGTACCCCTCCATAGTAGTTGATGTTGTTTCCAGGGTAAAAAT
>JANQRD010000221.1 GCA_028284725.1 Allomuricauda sp.
TTTTTTAAGGATATTCAATACAGCGTTCTTGGATGCCGCGACCATACCTCCAGTGCGTTTTAGGGGGAAATAGATTTCTGAACTCAGGTCACTATCATAAGGAACAAATTCCCGATGCTTATACGGGGTAAGGCTACTTGACTTATTGGGTTGATTAAAGGTTGCCCCCGTTTGGTATTCGATATACTGCCCATTGGTATCCGTTAACAGATCTTCCCAGATCATGCCTTGTTGTGAAAGACCCCAAATCCAAAGTTTTTGACCTGGCATTTCATCATAGTTGTGAAGGTTTCCAAAACCAAAATCATCGTTATGGTAATACCCACCCATAAAGCCAGCATAAGCATTAATTACATGGTATGATTTATATCCTCCAAAATTGTTGTTTTCGTAGAAAGAAATGGCTCTTCCTTTGTCCACCGGCCAGTCGTGCACACTACCGTCATGTCCTATATAATGGTCTCCAGGAAAAATAAACTCCAGATTTCCGTCCGATTTTGCGGCAGCATTGGAATAGTGATAAAAAGGAACAGGGACATTGCCTGTATTGAACCATGAGCCTTTGGTCTCCACATAGGCCTTGTCCTCAGGAAGGTTTATTTCAACATTCCATTTGGTATTGGTATGCAAATCGATTGCACCAATGATACAGGAAACGCTTCCGTCAGGGTTTTCCTTAAGCACATAATCCTGGGGAGTGGAACATGTTGATGTATGACTCATAATGCCATAATTAAACTCAAGCCCACCTGAAGTCCAGGGACCCCTTATGGCCACATCCCGAAACTTAACCACGTCGTTAAAATATAGAAAGTCATTCCCGGTTGATTTTTCAACAGCCCCCCAAATCTTACCCCCAACATCGGTGTTTACAAACACCTTGATATAATCGTTTTCCATAATGACCATATTCCACTCCTGCTCCTTACCCCTATTGGTATACCCATCGAACCTGAAATAAGGATAATTCTGGGTCATATCGGGCACCGGATCGGGATCCGAGAACATATAGGTCTTCATTTTCATTTTCTGCTCCTTTATTATTGCCTTTTGGGCGAAGCTGTAAGCAATCAAACAAATGCCAAAAACTAGAGCTAGTATTCTTCTCTTCATTTTATTTATGATATAAATCAAAAGTAATGAAAAAAAATATAAAAACAAGTTTTTGAAATAAATTGAAATTTAAAAGCCTTTTGTTTAATTACGAATTATAATTATGAATCCATATAGGTTTACGGGAATTAAAAAATGTCAGTGACACCAAAGCGTTTCAAATTATAAACACTGACCATTTAAAACAGCCATTAAAAAACAATGGGATTTTTTTTGTAATATACAAGCTCAACCGCTTCCTGGGAACGTATGAAATTGATTGAATTTATTAAGAATTTAGAAAGTGTTAATGCACTTTCCAAACATGAACAACTCGTTTTAGGAATTATGGACGCCATTAAATCCGGACATTTAAACGTGGGCGCCCAGCTTCCCTCGATCAATGTAATGGTGGATGAAGTGGGATTTGCCCGAAAGACCATTGTAAAAGCCTATGAGGAGTTGAAGGACAAAGGGCTGGTTGAATCCAAAAAAACCAAGGGCTATTTTGTGGTAAGCAATAAAACAGACATTTACTTAAAAATAGCACTCATCATGTACTCTTTCCAAAGGTTCCAGCAAGAGTTTTATAATTCATTGAGAGAGGAGCTGGAGGATAAAGTACAAATTGATGTTTTCTTTCACCATAACAACGAGGAGGTCTTCGAAACTATATTCTCAAATATAAATGGGAAATACGGTATGTATGTTGTGGCACCCATTAAAAGTGATGCGACTAAGGGAATACTCAAAACCCTTAGCCCGGAGAAGCTGATCATTGTGGATAGGTTTTTGGATCTCGGCCCCAACTACACCTATGTTACACAGGAGTTTAAAGAGAGTACCTATTCCATTCTTGAAAAATTGCTGCCCAAAATAAATAAATACAAACGTTCCATTCTCTTCTATCGCGATGATCGGGATTATCCCAAGGGGATTTTGAAATCATTGCTGCAATTCTCGGAAGACCACAATCTTGCCCTCGATGTTATGAATAGTTATGAACCAAATTCGGTGGGGAAGGGTATTATGTATTTTGCGATCAGTGATTCAGATCTGTGGCTGCTGTTGAAAGATTGTAGGGACCTTGATTTCAGGATAGGGAAAGATGTAGGTGTTTTATCTTTTAACGATCATGTTGTCAAAGAATTGATTTCAGGGGGCATCACGACCATTTCAACAAATTTTAAACAAATGGCCATTACCACTGCTGCCAATATTAAGGCCTTAAGCTTTTCCAAAAAGGTCATTTCCACAAACCTTATAGAACGGGAATCCGTGTAAGTTTTTTCTTTATCAAAGATATTTTCTTTAAAAAAGGTGCTAAAAATTTAGATAATTGATATTTTTTAAATAAAAAAATAAGAGTTATACAATTTTTTTATACTTTCGTTAAATAGCATAGACTATCATAGCACAAAAACTAAAACTAAACTTATGAACAACTACTTTTTTAAAAGTCTCGCCACTGTGCTCGCCTTTTTGTTTTCGGGTGTGCTCATGGCTCAGCAGACTACAATTTCAGGTATAGTCACTGATGATACGGGGCCACTTCCTGGGGTTAACATTGTTGAAAAGGGTACCGTAAATGGTACGACCACAGATTTTGACGGTAATTATACCATTACGGTTGCCTCTGATGCTGTGTTGGTTTTCAGTTACATTGGTTTTCAGAATAAGGAAGTGTCCGTTAGTGGACAAACGACCATCAATGTAACCCTTATTGTGGATGCACAAAGTTTGGATGAGGTCGTTATCGTTGGTTTTGGTTCCCAAGCCAAAGTTGATGTGACCGGTGCCATCGCTCAAATCAAACAAGAAGAGATCAAACAGATTGTAAACGCCGATCCCACCAATGCGCTTCAAGGCAGGTTGGCCGGTGTACAAGTAGAAAGTGGAGGTGGAGGGCCTGGTGCCCCGACTAATGTAATTGTTAGGGGTATCAGTTCTTTAACGAACACCTTTCCCCTTTACGTAGTGGATGGTGCCATTGTGGACGACATCACATTTCTCAATGCAAAGGATATTATTGATATTCAAGTCCTTAAAGATGCTACATCTGCGGCCATTTATGGTACAAGGGCTGCAAATGGAGTAATCATTGTCTCTACCAATAGGGGCACCATGAATTCCGCTCCCAGGGTATCCGTTGATATAAGGGGTGGGGCAAATACCGTGGGCAGAACACTGGATTTTCTTGATGGACCTGAATTTGTGGCGTTCTTAAACCAACGTAGCGCCAATGAAGGATTACCGGCAAATATTGTCGATCCAGGAATCAATACAGATTTTCAGGACCTAACATTGAATTCGGGATTCATACAGGACTATGGTTTTAATATATCAGGGGGTGGTGAAAATTCATCCTATTTTTTCTCCGCCAATTACTACGATGAGGAAGGTATTGTTACCAGCACGGACTTCCAGCGCTTTAATGTTCGATTCAACAGCAGGTTCAAAACCGGTAAGTTTACATTTGAAGAATCGTTTTCTTACAATCAACGAGATCTTAATGATAATATTTACTTCGGTAACGGAACCTTTACTGCACCAGTGGTTCGGGAATCCGCTCCAGAACGATTGGGTGGTTTTGAAGCTATAGACTCCAATTTGTACAACGGTTCGGGGGGTACCAATAACTATGCCCTGGCCCAACTGGTCGATGATCAGGTTACACAAAGAAACCTATTGGGAAATTTTAATGCAAAATACGAAGTAATCGAGGGACTCACAGTTGGGTTAAATGTCGGTGTGGATTATCGAAATACATATGGAAATTTCTTCCAGCCTACTTTTGATATGAGCCCGACCGATCAACAGGTGAACCTGAACGAACTCAATGATTTGACCGAGGTTAGAGGGGAAATTTTGTCGACCAACATTGAACCTACGGTCAATTATAAGAACACCTTCGGAAAACACGATATCGATGTACTGCTTGGTGGAGCCCGTCAACAGATAGATAATAATTCTTTGGCAGTCTTGGCAGAAGGGCTACCGTCCAACAATATCACCAATATTGCCTCATTCGCCGACCAAATTGTAAATTCTGGAGGCGGAAGGTTTCTATCGAGGGTATTTTCTGTTTTTGGTAGGGTGAATTACAAATTTGATGACAAGTATCTTTTTACGGCGATTGTCCGTAGGGATGCATCCTCTAGGTTCTCACCGGATGATGATTTCAATAATATTGTCCTTCCCGCATTTTCCGCAGGTTGGGTGATCAGTAACGAAGATTGGTGGCCAGAAAATTCAATTTTCAATACGCTTAAACTACGTGCAGGTTACGGGGAGTTGGCTTCTCAAAATATTGGGGACTTTTTGTTTCAATCTGTTTTGAACCCATCATCAAATGTTAGTTTCAACAATGTTACCGCCGGAGGTTTCGCGATTACATCTTTAGTGGATGAAAACATTTCGTTTGAAACAGCTGAATCCACCAGTGTTGGTATTGATGGCGCACTTTTGGACAACAGCATAACCTTCGCAGCGGATTATTTTGTTAGGAACAACAACGATGTTTTGGCACAGGTTTCCGTCCCCTCAACCACTGGATCTGCAAATCCCGTTACCCAAAATGCTGCCTCCATACGGAATACAGGTTTCGAATTTCAGGCAAATTACAATCATGGTTCAGGAGGCGATTTTGACTTTAATGTTGGATTGACCTTTGCCACCATAAGCAATGAGCTTACAGAGTTGCCCAATCCTTTGGTGGGACCATCCATCGATGAAGAGGGTAATACCCCTAACCGATTTGAGGTAGGTCAACCGGTAGGTTTCTTTTTTGGATTCCAGAATGATGGCATCTACAGAAGTCAGGCTGAAATCGATAACGATCCGGGAGTGGCCAATGATCCTGAAAGAAGGGCGATTTTGCAACCAGGTGATTTTAGAAGGGTGGATGTTGATGGTAACGGCATCATCAACAACGATGATAGGGTGAACCTCGGTTCCCCCGTTCCTGATTTCACCTACGGTGTCACCTTCAACGGAACCTATAAAAATTGGGACTTCGGACTTACATTGAATGGAGTCCAGGGCAATGAAATTTTCAATGCCACACGTTTTACCGGAACATTTTTCTTGGATGGAAATAAATTTGGCTATGTGCGAGACGCTTTCGTATTGGGGCAAAATGAAAACACCAACATTCCAAGAGCGTCTCTTCCCAATGCCGCAGGAAACCAATTGCCGTCAGATTTTTATGTTGAAGATGGATCCTATTTAAGACTCCGAACATTGGAAGTCGGTTACAACCTTACTGACTTTATCAATATACCATGGGTAAGCAATGCCAGAATCTTTTACAACATGCAAAATGTATTCACCATTACTGGCTATAGCGGATATGATCCGGAAATTGGCTCTACACTTGCAGGTACTGGCGGGGGATTCTTCGGTAATCCCAACAACACCCCTCCTATTTTTGGTAGAGGAATCGACTTGCGGGCACAACCCAGACCTCGAACTTTTATCCTGGGAGTCCAGGTATCCTTTTAAAATTGGTTATGAATAAATGAAAATTAAAAAAATGAAAAACAGGACAAATAAATTTTTGATTGTAACCTTTCTCTCGGCTTTGTTGATACCCTTCAATGGATGTAATGAAGACCAGTTGGAGATTTCAAACCCCAATACTGTCTCGCAATTGGATTTCTTTAACACAGAGGCGGACTTTAGGGTGGCGGTAAATGGCATGATGCATCCGATCACAGCCGTTTTCTTCTGGGGACGAGTGGTTCACACCGGACCTCTTTTGCGCTCAGATGCGTTCAATGTGGTGCCCTTCGCCAACAACACTACCATGTCCACACTTCAAGGTGTGCCTGGGGTCAGTCGATGGGCTACGGATATGTTCCCTCAGCTGTATCAAACTATTTTTCGTGCCAATACCATTTTGGAAGAGGCAAACGATGAAAACCTACCAGCTGGTAGCGTAAGGGATGAAATTTTGGGCCAGGCATATTTTATGCGCGCCTTTGCCAATTGGTACTTGGCGGCGTTCTGGGGAAATGTTCCACTGGTCTTGAATACACCGGTGACACAAGAGGATTTCTTCCCTTCACAAGCCACCCAAACCGAAGTTTTTAATTCTGTGATATCGGATTTGGGCGTGGCCATAAGCATGCTTCCCGCCACTTGGTCCGATAACAATCTGGGAAGACCGACACGGGGGGCGGCTCAGGCGCTACGTGGAAAAACCCACCTGTTCATACAAAACTATTCCGAGGCAGCTGCAGATTTCCAAGCCGTTGTTGATAGCGGAACTTATGATTTATTGCCCGCTGCGCAATATGAGGAGAATTTTACAGTGGCAAATGAAAACAACATAGAGTCGGTATTTGAGCTGCAATTTTCACCACAGGACAATTTTGTATGGGGATCCGATGTGCCACTGACCGGATCGCAAAGCAACTTCTATATAGATTACTCCCCACCAACGGTAAGTTTGGACAGAAGCCATTATATAAATCCTCACATTCTACAGGTATTTGAGGATAATTCGGATACCGTAAGACGGAATGCCACAATTGTATTCGACTATCCTGGTGCTACAGGTTATGGAGGCCTTCCTTTCTTGGAAGATTTTGCTCCGGACATCGAAGCTGCACAGGTTGCAGGTGTTGATGCGCTGTTTACCAGAAAATATGCCATGCTTTTTGCCGGCACCAGACAAGAACTCCCAGGATTTGGGCAGACCGTAGGTGTAAATTGGAGATTGATACGATACGCTGATGTTTTGCTAATGCTGGCCGAAGCAGAAAACGCATTGGGGAATACCACGGATGCCATTGCATTGATCAATCAAGTACGGCAAAGGGCCCAAATAGCGGATTTGGCCGGGGGCCTATCACAACAAGAGGTTTTCGATGCTATTGTTGATGAGCGTATTATGGAACTGACCGGGGAAGGTCACCGATTTCTTGATTTGGTACGATGGGATTTGGCAGATGACGTAATGGGACAAGGTTCTACCATTGCAGGTGGAAGGCACCCTAAATCATTGGCAGGAGAATCAGCGTTCTTTACCCCTGGTCGTGATGAATTGCTTTGGATTCCAGTTCCAGAATTGAATGCCAACCCTAATTTGGATCAAAATCCCGGATATTAAGTTGAGTTAGTTTATTTCAAGATGGTCAAGGCCAAGCATTTACTATATTGTTTGGCCTTTGATTTAGTCGCATACTGTTGATGGAAAGATTTTTGATTTGTGCTTCGGTTTTTATTTTGGTTATCGCTTGTAATCAAAAAAAAGTTTCGTCCAGCCTATTTGAGATGGTGCCGGCCGACCATTCAGGGATCCATTTTCAAAATACGATTATAGAAAATGACAGCATCAACGTTATCGATTTCCAATATTGCTACAACGGAGGAGGTGTCGGTGTAGGGGATTTTAATAATGATGGCCTCAAAGACATCTTCTTTTCTGGAAATCAGGTGAGCTCCAAAATGTATCTGAACAGGGGAGGATTAAAATTTGAAGATGTTACTGAAATCGCGAAAATATCTACCTACACATGGATAACTGGGGTTTCAATAATTGACATCAACAGCGATGGTTTTGATGATGTCTATCTAAACGTCGGTGGGGCAAATTGTAACGGAGATTGCCCAAACTTGCTATATGTCAATCAAGGGGTCAAAAGCGCTGATGAAATTCCAACATTTATGGAAATGGCTTCCGATTATGGTCTTGCCGAGCCAGAGTATGCACAGCAAACTGTTTTTTTTGATTTTGACTTAGATGGCGATTTGGATGCTTTTATCGCCAGAAATGGTAACGTCCCTTTCGACAAAAATGCTCCACTCCCAAAGCATTTTTATCCTGAACATCTTACAGATGTGCTGTTGGAAAACATCCAACCAAAACACTTGGGCCACCCCTACTTCGTAAATGTTTCAAAACAAGCAGGAATCAATAAGAAAGGATTTGCACTAGGTCTGGGCATTGCAGATTTTAATAATGACAATCGCCCCGATATATATGTGGGCAATGATTTTATAACCAACGATTTACTTTACGTAAATCACTCAACCGACAGTATTGGTCAATTTTTAGAGCAGAGTTCGCTATACTTTAAGCACCATACCTATAATTCCATGGGTCTTGATATCTCTGATGTCAACAACGATGGTTATCAAGACCTTTTGGTTTTGGACATGCTCCCATTCACCCACGAAAGACGCAAGATGATGTTGGGCATGACGAACTACGATAAATACCAACTGGCCCTTAACAATGGATATACGCCCCAATTCGTCAGGAATACATTGCACCTGAACTCTGGATCCATCAAAGGAAAACCACTTGGATTTCAGGAAATCGGATTTCAAGCCCAAATTGCGGCAACGGATTGGAGTTGGGCTCCATTATTTGCCGATTTTGATGCTGATGGGGACAAAGACCTCTTGGTCACCAACGGTTATGGAAAAGATGTTACAGACCTGGACTTTATAAATTTTAGTGTTCAAAACAATATGTTCGGAACCGAACAGGCCCGTGATCAAAGAATCAAAGCACTTTTAAAGGATCGTCCAAGGGTGCTTATGCCCAACTTTTTCTTTGAAAACAGGGATGGGATTTCATTTTCCGATGTCACACAAGTATGGTTGTCCCAGCCCGAATCCATTTCGAATGGAGCAGCCTTTGCAGATTTTGACAATGACGGTGATCTGGATATCATAGTAAACAATATTGACCAAAAGGCTTTTGTATTGAAAAACAACGCCCAGTTAAATCCCGATTTCGCCTACTTAAAGGTCAATTTGGAGGGTGCCCAAGGGAATAGCAAAGGTATCGGTGCAACGATAAAAGTCTGGAGCAACGGTAGGTTTCAGCCTCATTATCAATCTGTAATCAGGGGATACCTGTCTTCTGTGAGTCCTACAGCTTTCTTTGGTCTGAACCATAATACATTGGTAGATTCCATTCAAGTAATTTGGCCCGACGGCAACCAAAGTGTTCTCAAAGAAGTTCCATCCAACCAAACCATAACGATTTCCCACAGCCAACTTACGGATTCAAAAAATACATCGGCCAAAAAGAAATCTTTGCTTTTTGAAGCATCCCATGACAAACTTCTTTTTGTGCACAAGGAAAATTTTTCCAACGATTTTGTTTTTCAACATCTCTTGCCGACCCAACACTCGAAAATGGGACCAAGCATGGCGAGCTCCGAGGATGGAAAGTATCTTTTTATTGGTGGCTGCCATGGAGAATCTGGACAGGTATTTGAACTACTCCCCAACGGAAAGTTTGAGTTATTACAGCGATTGGAGGACTCGTATGAGGACACGGCCGCTACCTTTTTTGATTATGACAACGATGGTGATTTTGATCTGTATGTTGCCAGTGGTGGGAGCGAACACGAAAAAAACAATGAACTATTTCAGGATAGACTGTATGAAAACAACGGCGGACAATTTAGCTTGAATCCAACTAAAATTCCCAACTTAAGGGAAAGTACAAGCTGTGTCATCCCATTTGATTATGACAACGATGGCGACATAGACCTTTTTGTGGGAAGTAATATTGTTCCCAGGGAATACCCATCCTCACCCAGAAGTTTCTTGCTGAAAAATGATAGTGGGAAATTTGCAATAGGACAAGAGTTTGAAAAAATTGGGAT
Organism: Allomuricauda sp.; assembly: GCA_028284725.1. Lineage (GTDB taxonomy): Bacteria > Bacteroidota > Bacteroidia > Flavobacteriales > Flavobacteriaceae > Flagellimonas. The sequence continues at coordinate 9,726 of JANQRD010000221.1, forward strand.
GGTCAACGATGCCATTTGGGAAGATATTGACAGAGATGGGTGGACAGATTTGGTCATTGCCAGAGATTGGATGCCAATAGCCGTTCTAAAAAATGAAAATGGAAAGCTTGTTGAGAAAGAGGTTAAATATTTTGATGGAAAAAACAACAAGTTTGATATTTCGGGCTGGTGGAAAAGTATCGCTTCGGGCGATTTTGACAATGATGGTGATACAGATTTCCTGGTAGGAAACTTAGGAACCAATAGTTTTATAAACCCTTCTCAAGAACATCCATTATACATTTATGGCAATGATTATGACCAAAATGGCAGTATTGACCCAGTAATTGGAGCCTATCAGGATACAGAAGAAGGAAAACGATTGATGCCGCTTCATTCCAGGGATGATGTGATCAAGCAATTGGTTTCCCTAAAAAATAGATATCTGTCCTATGAGGACTTTAGCAAAGTAGACTTCAATACACTTCTTCAAATCAAGAATTTAAAGGAATCCACCTTATATGCATCGCTATCACAAAGTGTTATGCTCGAGAACATCGGTGGTCTGCAATTTGTGGTGAAGCCGCTACCAAAATCTTGTCAAGTTGCACAACTAAATACCATGTTGGTAGACGATTATGATAAAGATGGGAATTTAGATGCCTTGCTTGCAGGCAATGACTTTCAAGCCGAACCCCAATTTGGAAGATATGATGCGCTCAATGGCATTTTTCTTAAAGGGGATGGCAAAGGCGGTTTTATTGATTTAACGCCTGCCAAGAGTGGTTTCTACGTGCCCGGACAAACCAGTCAAATAACAAAAGTTGAAACAAATACCGGTCAAACTTTGATTTTGGCAGGTCAAAATAATGATAGCCTTAAAGTATTTACTGTCAAAAACCAACAATGATCAAATTGTTCAATGCCACACAAAATATAGCGGTAAGGCAAAATCCGAATCCTGTAAAAAGTAGGCTTTACCAGATAGTGGAAGAGGAAAACCTATCGGTTTATAGATTTAACTTATTTCATGAAACGGAATTCATTCCCAAGCCCATCATTCTAGAATGGAAGTTTCCCGCTATCGGTGTGATAGGAGTTTGGAAACCCACAGCGGATTTCTCAAAAAGAATCGAGGCTGACTGGGAGTTGGAGAATCATGAATCAAGAATATCGATTGACGCCCCTGTATTGGCCCTTTTCCGCGCCAATGACGAAAATGCGCTCTGTTTTTCATGCTCAAATGCCATAAACAGAATCGAGATGGGTGCAAAATACAGGGAAGAGGACAATACATTCTATTGCCAGGTAATACTTTTTACCGAATGCAAATATCCGATCAAGGATTTTACGATTGATATTCGTATCGATTCCAGAAAAATTCCATTTTTTAAGGCTTTGCGGGACACCTCTGCTTGGTGGGAAACCTATGATAACCTGAAGCCTGCCCATGTCCCGGAAATAACCCGACAACCACTGTATTCCACATGGTATCAGTTTCATCAAGATTTGGATGAACAGCTTTTGTTGGAAGAATGTACAATTGCCAAAAAAATGGGATTTGAAGCAATAATAATTGATGACGGATGGCAAACAAAGGACAATAACAGAGGGTATGATTATACGGGGGATTGGCGGCCAGAACACTTTGATGATTTCGGGGGATTGGTCCGGAAAATCCAAGATATTGGACTAAAAGTTGGCGTTTGGTATTCAGTTCCTTTCTGCGGTACCAAATCAGAGGCATATAAAAGATTTAGGGGGAAGTTCCTGACAGAAAACCATCGCTGGGCACCGGTATTTGATCCCAGATTTCCAGAAGTAAGGGAATACTTGGTGAACACATACGTACAAGCTGCAAAAGATTGGAACTTGGATGGTTTTAAACTGGATTTTATCGATGATTTCAAAAGCTATCCGGAGACCAGTTTTGATTTGAGCGACGGGAAGGATTTACTTTCAATAAATGCAGCTGTGGATGTCCTACTGACCCAAGTGCATAACGAGCTTCAAAAAATTAATCCGGAAATTTTCATTGAGTTCCGTCAAAAATACACGGGCCCTGCCATGCGAAAATATGGTAATATGCTAAGGGCCTTTGATTGTCCAGGGGATTACATCATGAACAGAGTACGTATTTCCGATATCAAAATGTTGGCGGGCAATACCGCTGTGCATGCTGATATGGTTACTTGGAATCATCAGGAGTCAGTCGAGATAGCCGCTTTGCACTACATGAATACATTATTTGGAGTCCCACAAATATCAGTGATGTTAACAAATATTCCCGAAGCACACGTGCAGATGATAGCATTCCTTACCCAATACTGGAAACAGAATGCAGAAACATTGTTATCCGAAACGTTTCATCCAAAATCACCTTCTGAAAATTATCCTGTACTCTGTGCTGAAACAGGCGGCAAGAAAATTATCGGGTTGTATTCAGATCATATGGTGACCGTGACCGGTAATGAAAAAGAGGTGGATATTCTCAACGCCCGACTCAATGAAAAGGTTGTTGTGTTGTCTAAAGTCTCAACTGTGTATAGCAGCATCGCTTTTGATTGTTGTGGAAATGTAGTTCGTGAATCCACCTTGGAATTGCATAAAGGGTGTAATTTCATCGCTTCGCCAAAAAGTGGCATATTGCAACTTAGAAAATAACCAAACAACCTATGGAAGCAATATCGACCTTTTCTTTTTTTGGTTTCACCTCACTTGTAGGTGTTATATCATGGTATGCAACCCGCACAACGAATGAGAAATCAGCAGACGGATATTACCTTGGAGGGCGCAGTTTAGGTGCTATAACCATCGCAGGATCTCTGCTATTGACAAACCTATCCGCAGAACAAATAGTAGGACTCAATGGCCAAGCGTTTACCGAAGGAATTTTGGTAATGGCGTGGGAGACTTTGGCAGCAGTAGCAATGATTATTACCGCATTGGTCTTATTGCCAAAGTATATGCGCTCCGGCATCACCACAATACCGCAATTTATCGAAAAAAGATTTGACAAACAGACCAAAATAATCCTTTCAGTCCTCTTTTTATTTGCTTATGGTCTGGTGCTGTTACCGACCATTTTATATTCTGGTTCGTTGGCTTTCAGTTCAATGTTTGATTTACCGAGCGTCTTTGGCATAAGTCAAAATGCAACCATATGGATTTGTGTATGGAGCATTGGAATCATTGGGTCCATCTACGCCATTTTTGGGGGCCTTAAGGCCGTTGCAGTGTCCGATTTAATAAACGCCATAGGGTTACTGATCGGCGGTATCTTGATTCCTTATTTCGGATTGAAGCTTATTGGCGATGGAAGCATTGGTGGAGGATTGGATGTTTTATGGAATGAACACCCGGAAAAATTTAACGTAAAAGGAGATGTGGATGCCTCCATACCTTTTGGTACCATATTTACCGGAATGATATTGGCACAAATGTATTATTGGGGCACCAATCAATCGATATTACAGCGTGTCTTTGGTGCCAAAAACCTGAAAGAAGGTCAAAAAGGGGTGATTTTAGCGGCTCTGGTCAAATTCTTGATTCCGATTGTCGTGGTTTTACCTGGGGTTATTGCTTGGCATGTATTTGATGGTAATCTACCAAAGGCCGATTTAGCCTATCCGGAATTGGTCAGAAAGGTATTGCCCGCTTCCATGATTGGTTTTTTTGCGGCAGTACTGTTCGGGGCAGTGCTCAGCTCGTTCAATAGTCTTTTGAACAGTAGCGCCACTTTGTTTGGTTTTGACTTGTACAAACAGCTTTTCAACAAGGACGCTTCCGCAGAACAGACCGTAAAGGCCGGTAAACGCTTCGGATTGGGATTGGCCATAATTTCCCTCTGCATAGCTCCTTTTATAGCCAAGGCTCCAGATGGGTTGTTTGCCTATATTCAAGAGTCCTTGGGGAGTTTGAGCGTGCCTATTTTAGCTGTGGTGTTTGTTGGCATTTATACACGAAAAGTACCGGCTTTAGGAGCTAAGATAGTGTTGACCGCAGGTGTAATCATGTATTTGATAAGTCAGTTTGTGATAAGCCCGATTATGATTGATGCAGCACTGGCAGAAGCCGCTACAAACGGTATTACCGATGTAAAAGAACTAAATGTGATAAAAGCAGAAGCTTACCCTCACTTTTTACATATTATGGGCATTCTTTTTCTCATTAATATTGGTATTATGCTTGTAGTGGCCAAATTAAAACCCAAGACCACTCCTTATGTGCCAGAGATTACCAAAAAGATAGACACCACACCTTGGAAGTACGCCCTTCTAGCAGGAGTTATCATCACAGTGATTGTTTTGAGTACGTATTTTATCTTTTAATATCATGGTCTGGTAAAAATAAACCCTGGCAGCCAAATGAATGATATACAAATATTTACAACAAGTTGACACCTATGATAACCGTTTCGTCTCCCGGTAGAATCAACCTTATCGGTGAACACATCGATTACAACGATGGTTTTGTCTTGCCAGCGGCCATTGATAAATGTATCAATCTGTCCTTAAAGGTGAATGGCCATCCCAGTCGCTGCACGGTCAAGAGTGAAGGATTTTCCAGTATTCTGGTTGCGGACTTAAACAATTTAGGAAAAGGCACCGAAGGTTGGCATAACTATGTCCTCGGGGTTATCAATGAAATCCAAAAATTAACGGATAAGCTGAAAGGTTTCGATTGTGCTATGCGCAGTAGGGTACCGGTAGGTTCGGGTGTAAGTTCTTCCGCAGCTTTGGAGTGTGGGCTTGCGTTTGGCCTGAACGAACTTTTCGATTTAGGTCTTACTAAATGGGAATTGATAAAAATAGGCCAAAGGGCAGAGCACAATTACGTCGGAACAAAGTGCGGTATCATGGATCAATTTGCCAGTGTTATGGGCAAAAAAGGCCATGCAATGCTTCTGGATTGCAGGTCTTTGGATTTCGAATACATTGCCACAGAACTGGGGGATTATCGTTTGCTCTTGGTCAACACCAATGTATCGCATAACCTTTCGACAGGGGAATACAATGTTCGTAGGGCACAATGCGAAAAAGGGTTGGATATTTTGGCAAGTCGGTTCAATATCGATAAAACGTTTAGAAATGTAACCCAAAAAATGCTTGAAGAGGCCAAAGCAGAGCTTGGCCCCCTACTTTTCAATCGTTGCTCCTATGTGGTCGAAGAAATCAAAAGGGTTCAGGAAGCGGTGAAAGAACTTAAAAGTGGAAACCTTACAAAAATGGGAGCGCTCATGTACCAAAGCCACGAAGGACTCAGTAAAAAATATGAGGTGAGTTGTGCTGAACTGGATTACTTGGTGGAACTCTCAAATGATGAACCAGAAATATTGGGTTCAAGAATGATGGGAGGTGGCTTCGGAGGCTGTACCCTAAATCTTATACACAAAAATGCAATTGAACCATTTATTCAGAAAGCATGGGGGGCTTATAAAAAAAAGTTCAGCATTGAATTGTCCTACTTTCAAACTGTTCCGAGCCAAGGAACGTCCATAATTTCCAATTCTTGATGAAAACAGAATTAGTCGACCGGCCCCATCGAAGATACAATACCCTAACCGGCGAATGGATTTTGGTCTCTCCCCATAGAACCAAACGACCGTGGCAGGGCAAGACAGAAAGAACGGCAGCTTCAAAACAGCCAAAATACGATGCGAACTGCTACCTCTGCCCCGGGAATAGCCGTGCCAGTGGCGCGACCAATGAGGATTATAAAAGCACTTTTTCGTTCGTCAATGATTTTGGGGCCATTTTAATGGATGGTAAAAAAGAAACGTTCAAAGATGGATTGTTACTTAGTGAAACCGAGACGGGCATTTGCAAGGTCATCTGCTTTTCACCGGATCATAGGCTTACCCTACCACTAATGGAAGTTGGGGATATCACCGAGGTTGTCAAGCTCTGGAAGAAGGAGTACGCGGAATTAGGCGCCATAGAGGGAATCAATCATGTACAGATTTTTGAGAACAAGGGCGAGCTAATGGGGTGTAGCAATCCGCATCCCCATGGTCAAATCTGGGCGCAATCTACAATTCCCGAAGAACCCAGGAAAAAGAGTGTGCAACAAGGAAAATACTTTAAAAAAACAGGGCGAAGTCTTTTATTGGATTATCTGGCACAAGAATTAAAAGTCAAAAATCGCATAGTCATAGAAAATGAAGATTTTGTTGCATTAGTGCCCTATTGGGCTACTTGGCCCTATGAGACCATGATAATTCCCAGAAAGCACCATCAACATATTGGGCAATTGAGCGGGCCCGAAGAAGTTTCATTTGCAAGAATCATTAAAGAGTTAACCACCAAGTATGATAACCTTTTTGAGATTTCTTTCCCATATTCTGCTGGTATTCACCAGGCTCCTACCGATGGCCAAGAACATAAGGAATGGCATTTTCATATGTGTTTCTATCCACCGCTTTTACGTTCGTCAACGGTAAAAAAATTTATGGTTGGATATGAGATGTTCGGCAACCCACAACGCGATATTACCGCAGAGCAAGCAGCAGAAAGATTGAAATCACTTTCGACCAGCCATTATCTTTTGGCATAATAAGCTTGACTTAGTGAAGAGAGGAAAATTTCTTTTTGGATGGAAATTAAATCTAAAATTAATCTTGTAGCTGTGGCTTTTTCAGCTTTTCATTTATGCTTCTTCCTACAAGCGAACATTTCTAAAAATCACACATAAGTCCATCTTAAATTTAGTCTGAAGCCAAATTTCAAAGGTCTTTTTTTAGGTTTACATCCTAGTTCCCCAAGAACCTCAAAAACTAATCCTCATTTTTATCATATTCAAGAATGGTCAACTTATCCTGATTTAATTGTTCGAGGTTCTCCAATGGGTTGAGTTCGTTGCTTTGTATTAAAAGTATGCGAAGATTTGCCAATCGGGTAAGTTCCTCCGGAACATCTCCCTTAAGATGATTATGGGCCAACGCCAGTTCTTTTAAGTTATGTAAATTTCCCAATCCTGAAGGTATGGTTCCGCTGAGTCGGTTTTGGAAAAGCCCCAAATTTTCAAGTTTATCCAGGTTTCCTATTGCATTTGGAATTTGTCCGCTTAAGTTGTTACCGGAGAGATTGAGAATCTTTAAGTTGGTACATTCACTGACACCTATTGGAATTGAACCTGAAATAAAATTGTTGAACATACTCAGTTCCACCAGATTTTTTAATTTTCTGATTTTTCCAGAAAGGGCTCCCGATATTCTGTTCATCTCCAATTTTAAGATCTGTAATTGATCGAGGTTAAACAAAGTTTCCGGTAAGGAACCTTCAATCCTGTTGAATGCCAGGTTAAGATACGTGAGATGCTCTAGCTTTTCTATACTAGGAGGTATTTGCCCTGTCAGATTATTTCTGAAGAGATTGATCTCCACGACATGCCCATTGACCACCTTTACACCGTGCCAATCCGTAGTTGGCTCAGATAAATCCCATGTTCTGGTCCAAAGTTCTCCTTTAGTGGCATAATATAAATCGACCAATGCCTTTCTCTCTTTTCGGGGAACTTCCAGTGCTGAAACCAGTTCTGAGGAAATCAATACCAACAGCAAAAAAAGGAACAATTTTCTCATGGCTCCTGTGGCTTTGTAAACCCTCAATGTAATCTTGATAATGCCAATTTTATTTGATAAAAGAGTTCCCCTTTTGGGGTCCCTATATCCAACATGAGCATATTCGGAAAAACAGATTGCAACCACCTAATTTCGGCGGCCTGTATGCAAAGGATAAGATGAATTTCCCTTTCCAGAAATGGAAGTAATTCGTAGAGTTTTTCCCTATTGTCAATAAACAAAACAGCAATGGCTATCTTATTGTAATCCAAATATTCATTGACATCTTCAATTTTGCCAACTTCATGGGATATGACTCTGTAATCACTATTCAATCCGAGCATTTTTTTCATATATGCCCCATGTGCTCTTTGACTATCATAGAGCAGAAGCTTATCCTTTTTTTCCTCTCCCTGAACTACAGCTCTACTGTATTGCAAACTATATGTCTTTTCCATCGCCTTTTAATATTACTTCCTTTGCAATCAAAACAGCGACTCCAAGGAAGAACACAAATGAAATAACCAATACAAATTCACTCATGACCATACTATTTGAAATGTCCGATAAATATATTTTCACTAGGGGAACATCCTAAATATGAAGTAACAACCGGGCATATTTGGTGATAAGCGGAAAGGTCCCAGTAATCCGCATTGCAAAATATCCTTATTACAGGCAGCAGAGCTTGACCTTCATTTACAAAACCTCACCTCAATCATCTAAAAAATACTTGACCCATTACTTTCGATTTTTTTGCATATGCATAGGAAGTTTGATTAGGCCCATTGTGCTTTTTGCGCAAACGAAATGTGATAAATTAAAAGACCAGGTGAATCACCTGGTCTTCAACCCCACGACAAATGTTCATATTTTAAAACCCAAATCTTAAGAACACAGAACACTTTGTCTGGAACAAAATAGAGGTAAAAAATTAAGAATTGGAATTCGCAAGTTATAGTCGGGTATTTTAGGCGATAACCGTTAGCAAATAGGTAATAGGCAATTCCATAAGATCAAAGGAATGTGTTAAGCCGTATTGGTAATCCAACATAATTTAAGGTTTGCGAATGCTCCCATTGATCCATTTTTATACTGTCTCGGACAATTTCTTAAAAAGCCATTTGTACCATGATGTTGGAGTACTTTTAACAGCATATCCGTATCCATAGCCATAGTTATAGCCATACGTTTTATCTGCTCCAACACCATTCACAATGTAGCCCATGTTCCGTAGTTTCCGAGTTTTGTTAAGGTCTTTGGAAAATGCCAATAAACGCTTATCAGTAACGCCAGCCCTAGTTAAGTAAACAGTTACATCCGCGTACTTGGAGATCAAAAGTGTGTCTGTCACCAATATGGTAGGGGCAGTGTCCACAATAACGTAATCAAATTCCTTCCTTGCTTCGTTGAGCATTTTTTCAAAACCGCTGCCCGACAACAGCTCAGGCGCATTTGGCGGTATAAATCCGCTGAAGCATACCCGATGATCACTGTTTTCATCAAACATATCAAAAATACAATCCCTCCAATTCGTTTCAGGGTCGTATAGGTAGTCCGATAGACCTTTTACATTTTTATTGATATCAAAATACGTATGGAGCTGTGGGTTTCTCAAATCAGCACCTATTAACAACACCCTTTTTTTCATACTGGCATAGGCCAGGGAAAGATTAAGGGCCACCAACGTTTTCCCTTCACCTTGAACGGTTGAGGTTACATAAATGATTTGACCATTGTTTTTTATCTTCTTAGGCAGTAGGTAGTCTACATTGGCTGCCAGAATCCTAAAGGATTCCGCCAATACGGAACGATCGGTGAACTTTGTAAAGCTCTTTTCTTTTGAGATATATGGAACATCGCCCAAAATTGGTATTTCAGGATTTGTCCTTTCCAAATCCGATCGGTCACTTATTTTGGTGTTCAACAGTTGTTTGAAATAAATCACCAAAACAGGTAGAATCAAACCAAAGACGGCTGAAAGTGCCAAGACATTGCTTTTTTTTGGAGAAATCGGTGTTGCATTTGTCAATCCATAGTCTACAATTTTGATGGAAGGTTCCGTTATTGCAAGACTGATAGCAGCTTCTTCACGTTTCTGCAAAAGCAATAAAAATAGGTTCTCCTTAATATTTTGTTGCCGTTCTATGGCCCTCAAAATCCTTTCCTTTTCGGGAATTCCCGAAAAAATCAAGTTGGACTGGTTCCTTTCTTGATCGAGCTGGGCAAAGGAAAGTTCCAATTCCTTTTGATAAACTTCCAAAGTGTTCAAGATATTGGACCTTCCGCTACGAAGCTGTTTGGACAGTGTTGTCATCAATGGATTTTCGGTGCCAGCACTTACCAGTAGCTTTTCCCGTTCCAAAACCAATTGGTTGTATTCGGAAATGATATCATTGATGGAGCTATTCTCCAAGCCTATTTTAACGGGCAAAGGGTCGTAGAATTCCTTATGATTGATGGCCTCCTTGAGCAACTTGCATAGGGAGAGTTGATTCTGCAGGTGAGCCACCCCACTCTCCGTCTCCGCTTTTTTTTGCAAGATGAGTTCGGCATCAGCAGTGATGAGGGAAAGATCATTGGACTGCTTAAAATCCTTTTTGTGGATTTCAATAGAATCCAGTTCCTGTGAAAGATAGAAAAATCTTTCATCCATGAAATCCAATGTGCGTTTCGAAATCAATTGCCTGTCCAATATCCCATCTTGATTGAATTTATCGATGACCGCATTTAAAATTGCTTCATTTCGATCAACACTCTCACCTACCAAGCTTATGGAAAGTATTTCACTGTTGGCGCTCGTAGTTTGTACTTTCAAATCTTTGGATAGTTGAAGTGCAGCCTCTTTTACAGGCTTTATCACAACTTCAAAACTCATGTTCTCATAATCAGCGGCCACTGCCTCATCAGATAGACGAATACCAAATGGGAGACCTTCCACATGCTGGTTGGAATAATGTTTATTGTGAGTAAACATATTACCGCTCCCATCCTGTATTAGAAATCCAGAATTTTCTATTTGAATGGTGTAGGACAATATATTCCCTGTCGTATTTTCCGATACATGGCTGGTTACAAAGAAGGGGGGATTCCAAATCTCTGAAATTTTATAGCGTTGCCTTTTATAGTACCTTACATCCAGATCCAACTCAGCCACGACCTGGGAAAGCAATCTGTAGGATTTGAGGATTTCTATTTCATTTTCCAAGTTTTTTTTTGGAGTACTGTTCAATAGGGATAGGGCGTCCGAAGAAATGTTTAATTCTTTGGAATCGTCCATAATCTTAATCTTTGCTACTGATTCATAAGTGATTGGCACATAGTTTAGGTACAGGAAACCTATGCATATAGCAAGGACTGTACTTGCTAGAACCCACGGCCAATAATGTTTGTAGTTTAAAATAATGTTTCTAAGGTTAAATGAATCTTCTCCCAAGTTGAAGCTTGTCACATGAGGTTCTTTTTTTATCATTTGTTTACTAATTGGGGTTTACTTTAGATTTTAAGGAAACTTCACCAATGGATATGGTCCCTATTTGGTTATTGTCTTTATTTTGAAGCCTTTACCGAATACTTTGAGTGCTAGTACATCGAGGACAAATTTTGGAGCAGAGATAAACATACGCTTGAACATTCGCCTTGGCTCCCTCATCAATCTCGGCAGCCATTCCAGCCCAAAATGTATCCATATCGGGCTAGAGCGTTTCACTGTACCCGCATAGAAATCAAAAACTGCTCCGATGGACGCTACGAAATTTACTTCAATGACATCCTTGTTCAGGTATACCCACTTTTCTTGTTTAGGTGCTGTCATACCCACAAAAAGGATATCTGGCCTAAACTTGTTCACTATGGAAATCATGGTATTTGTTTCTTCCGGGGAAAATTTTTCCTTAAAGGGTGGGGAGAACGTTGCTACATGTATTCGAGGATACTCTTTTTGCACTCTCTTTTTGATAAGCTCCAAAGTTCTCACTGTTGCCCCCAAATAAAAGACACGCAACCCTTCAAGGTTTGCGAGTTTTAGCAGATGGGTATGTATATCTGCTCCTGCGATTTTTTTGATTTTTTCTCCATGGATAACTCTAGCCGCTAGAACTATACCGATACCATCTGGCAATAGAATGTCAGAGGTGGACAATGCCTTGTCAAATGTTTTATCTCTTTTTGCAATGCAATAAGAATGGGGGTTCAAAGTCGCAACAATGGTTTTTTCCTCACCCAAAGAAATACCTTGTATTGAGGTATGGATATCAAAACCCATTAGCTTAATCATTCCAAATTTCATTTTCTTGCCAGTAAATTTTTATGATACTACTGTTAAGGAAACAGCTCAAATCGAACATCTTTTTCAGTGAACAGTACAGGTTCTTCCAACTTTAAGTCCCTGATCAACCTTTTTGTCACTTTCTGTTGCCCTTTTGGATTCATATGAATAGGGTCAAAAAAAAGACAGTGGTCATGTGCGTAAAAATCATTGTAGTCCAAGAAGGTGACATGTTCGTACCTACCATCCAGTTCCTCAAATATGGCTATGGATTCCTGAAATAGCTCCGGTTCTGCTTTGTTGATAAAATTGATGGTAGGGACATACAGGAGAATAACCGTTATGTTCTTTTTGCCCAGTTCAACAATAGTTTCTCTTAGGGCTTTAATATTTGATTGCGAATTGTCGATATGGCGGAACTTTTTTGATTTGATCTCCCTTTTTAACCGGACCGTATCCACAACTCCCTCCTTAAAGTTGGACCAATTTCCCAAATATCCCCTTATAGCACTATTGATCAGTCCTTCATCGTACCTAGTGGTCTTTAATACCTTATGCTTCCAGTATTCAAGAAAACCTGTCCTTGCCTTTATGTAGGCATCTATCGCCTTGTCTCCCAAAAAAGGATAGAACAAAGTATGCGAATTGGCACTTAATCCTTTTCCTGTAAACATCCATGCATCCACTCCATAGACAATGGTATTGATCTCTGGGCTTTCTTTTAAGAGTTGTTGCACCATGAGCTTACGCTCAGCCACATTTACGCCTTCCCTTGTGTATTTGGACACGCTTAAACCCAATTCATCCTCGAGCAAGTCCTTGTCGACACCCAACATGAGGTGCGAATGTCCAACCAACGCCAATTCCGCCTTGCTACCCAAACCATAATACTTTTTGATGCCATTCGCTAAAAAAGTACCGATGATAAAATCAAACAGTAGGAAGATTAGTATAAAGGCCAGAATTATCCTTATAGGGGAAAAATCCTTTGAAAATCTGTGAATCAAAACTTTAAGCGATTAAAACTGGAAATAGATGAAGGCATCAGAACCCGTACCGAAGAGGGAAATACCCAACATTAAACAAATGAACCATAAAAATTGTGCTACAGAATGTGTCTTTGGTTTTGAAAAATAGAGTGACATAATCCTATAGTGTTGCAGCACTTGCACAATGATCAAAAAGAGCATTAAAAAAAGAGACAGCACAAAAGTCGTATTAGAAAACCCTCGGTACAGTGTACTGCCCCAATCAAAAATTATTTTCCGGGAAATCAAGAATGCATCCGTTATGGAGTGCGCCCGAAAATAAATCCAGGCAAAACAGACCAAAATGAAAACCGAAGTTATTTTGAACAACTTATAAGCCTTCCTTTTTTTCAATGCGTTCCAGGAAAAAAAGGCAAGCAGCCTGTCTCCAAAATTCTCCAGTAGATAAAATAGGGCATGTAATCCGCCCCAAATAATAAAGGTCCAATTGGCCCCATGCCAAAAACCACTGACAAGAAACACAACAAAAATATTGAGCACCCATCTTTGATAAGCGACCCTGCTCCCCCCCAATGGTAAGTAAAGGTAATCCCGAAACCATGAGGAAAGGGAGATGTGCCAACGTTTCCAAAAATCAGCAATGGAACTGGAAAAATAGGGAAGATTAAAGTTTTGCATCAGCCGAAAACCAAGAATTTTTGCAGTTCCTATGGCCATATCGGAATACCCGCTGAAATCGCAGTAAATCTGAAATGCAAAAAAAATGGTGGCCAAAGCCAAGGTTGTTCCGGAATACAGTTCGGGAGCCTCGTATATTCGATCGACATACAACGAAAGTCTATCCGCAATAACCACTTTTTTGAACAACCCCCAAATGAAAAGTTTGGTCCCATCCATAAAATTCTGGAACTTAAAACGATGTCTTTCTCTAAACTGGCACAGTAAATTAGAGGATCGTTCAATAGGACCAGCAATCAATTGGGGGAAAAAAGCCACAAAGGTCGCGAACTTAACAAAGTTCTTTTCAATCTTTGTGCGTCCGGTGTAAATATCAAAGGAGTAACTCAACGATTGAAATGTAAAAAATGAGATTCCAACCGGAAGTATCAGATTTAAAAGGCAGTACTTCCCTTCCATTCCCATTAATTTCATTATCCCATTGTAATTCACTATAAAAAAATCCACGTACTTGAAGTACAGTAAAGGTGCCAATGAAAAGAGCACTGCCAAAACAAGCCATTTCTTTTTCTCCGTTTTACTGTGGGACAGGCTAATTCTTTTTCCTGCATAAAAATTAATCACCGTAGTAAAAAGCATCAATAGCGCAAACTCGTATCTCCAAGCCATGTAAAACAGGTACGAGGCCAATAAAAGGAGATGCGTTCGCCTATTGTATGGCAGAACAGAATAGAGAACTGTCACAGTGCCAAAGAACAAAACAAATTCCCATGAATTGAAAAGCATCTCTAAAATCTAATCCAAAAGGTGATTGTAAATGGAAATGAGGTTGGAATATATCTGGTCTTCCGAGTACATTTTGGCCTTTTCTTCCCCGTTTTTGCCATATACGCTGCAAAGTCCAGGATTGAAGTACAATTGATCTATTGCCTTAGCCAGGGCCTTACCATTGCCAGGTTCGACCAGCAGCCCGTTTTTAGCGTGGTCCACAATCGATGCCATAGCACCTATGTTACCTGTAATTACGGGTTTACCGTGACCCATTGCCCGGGTTATCACATTTGGAAACCCTTCATACCATTTTCCGGGTACGACTATTATCCTGGACCTTTGGTATGCCCAATACAAACTGTTTCCGCGCAGAAAACCACACCATTTTACGTTTCTTGGGGATTCCCTTTTTAAATATTTGTATGCATCGTCGATACGACCAACAACGGCAAATGGAATTTTGGGAAGCTCTTGGGCAGCCTGTAAAAACTCATGGATTCCCTTTTCAGGACTCACTCTGCCCACAAAGGAAACTACATCTCCAATTTCAGATTCCTTTGTCTCTTTGATTTTGGGTGTAAGACCGTGTACTATTTTTATTTTGGTTGGAGCTATACCGTTATGAACGAATTTTTGTTTTTGAAACTCGGTCTGCACAATATAGGTGTCAATAGTTTTATGGATATCCCAGATTTTTCTGGCGGTGAATCCTCTAAGGGCATACCCCAAGCTTTTGAGAATATCTTTTTCGCAGTTTTTCTTTACGCAATTGAGTTCCCTGCCTCTTTTCGTGCATTTTTCACATATTTCACCGCGATTATCCAGATGCAGTCCATTGGGACAGAACAAACGATAGTTAGGGCAACGCATCACAATTGGGATTCCTTCCCTTTTAATGGTTCTTATGACAGCTGGGGAAATAAAGGGGTATAAATTTTGTATTTGTACAATATCGGGTCGAAACACTGCCAGTTTTTTTCTTATCTCCCATACGGCAAATGGATTATAGATTCCCGAGAAAAAAGCCCATAATTTTTTAAGTGGTTTTCCTTTCATCTCTGTTGAGCTTCTTCGGTACCATGCCACCTTATGCCCATTCTTTTCAAGAAGGTCGGCCAACGCATCAATGGCGTGTTCCTCCCCTGAGGGCCGCATGTAATCGTTATGTACAAACAATATTCTCAAGAAGTGTTTTTCGCTCCCTTACTCCTTTATCACAAACCTTAGCTTTCCTTTATCGGACACTATCGCATTTACAAATCGAATCGTAAGTCTCACCTGATTCCGTATGCGCCTCTGAAGTTGAAAGTGGATTGCGGTCTCAATTCCTTTCATATCGATATTTAGATGGCTCGGTACCACGTTCACCAAAATGGACCTGTCCTTTTTTTGCACGATTTGAAATTGTTTTACATAATCAGTAAGGTCGTCGAAAATCGTGGTCAAGAATTCGCTGGCCAAAACCGTTCCATCGGGCAAAACAATATTGTCCGAAATCCTTCCCTTGACCTTATCCAATAGGGGTAGATTGATTCCACTGGGAAAATCATTCTTTAAAAACCTACCAATATCACCGTTCTCATAACGAATCAGTGGAAAATGATACTCTTCAAGATTGGTTAGAATTATTCTCCCGTATTCTCCTGTTTCCACAAGATCATCGAATTCGTCCAAAATCTCCAAGTTCACTGCATCCGCAAAAACATGCAGCCCTCTTTTGCTTGGACTTTCTGCGGCAATAAAATAGATTTCACTGCAGCCGTATTGGTCGCATACTGGTGCATTGAACGCCCTGCTGATTTTTTCTTCCTGGACTTTGGTGATCGGTGCTGCCGTGGCCCATATCACTTTTGGTGGGGGAAATTCTATGCCATTATCAATGATGAAGTCCGCCACCGCGTCCAAGGCCCCCACATAACCATGTATCAGTTTTGGTCTTATTTTTTTTGATTTTGTGACAAAGTTTTGAATTACCTCTTCGTTGATTTGAGAGGCGTCGACCCTGATTGTTTTTTGGGGCCAATTGACCAGATTAAGAACCACGGTCTCCAAACCTGTCTTTGGCACACCTCTATAAATGGAAGCCATATGATCTCCCGGATTGATTCCCCACCAAGAATACATTTGCCACTTTTGGATCTCCCGAAGCCCCACCCTGTTCATTCCAATCTTCATAGGTTTTCCGGAAGTTCCTCTTGTTCTGGATATTTTCAACGACTTTGGATTCACTTTTCTTGATATGAATCGATCGAAGTTTTTGATGATGTCCTCACGCGTCAATATGGGAACTTGACTAAAATGTTCCGGCCTGTCAATATCTTTTGGGTGTAATCCAATTGTATTGAATTTGTCAGTATACCATGGGACATTGTCGAAGGCATACTCCAAGAGTTTCTTGGTCTTTTTCCAAGAAATTTCTCGCAGCTCTTCTTTGGATCGGTATTGATTCTTGATAGCATTTGTATAAGCTGCAAGAGCGCCTTTTTTAAATGCCGAGTACCTCATCAAATATTGATACGTAGCAAAATTCATACTGATTTCACCCCTATGATACTTGTGCAGTTTTTACAAAGACCTTGGTTATTTTTTCGGGTATAAACCCTTGAACAATTTCCAAAGAGGCGCTTCCCATGGTTTCCCATTTTGCTATTATGGCTTTTAATCTTTGGTGAAAAGGTTTTATCCTATCCGTGTTTTTGACCTGAAACAATTTCTAAAAGCAAGCAGTAGGTTTTTCTAAGGAATGTCATTCACGTAAGTGTCGGATTCAAACAGTTTTTTAGTCATGTACTATATTGTAATCTCCGACCTATGGGTAGTTTAATCTCATTTCCCAACCTTTTATCCCATTTTAAATCAGAGAATATCATAAAACCTCCATATGGGTGAAATGTTAATTCTCCAAAATAAATCTTTGGCCCAACTAAATATAAATCCACTCTCACGTAGATGAAATTTTCGGACAGTGTTCTTGATATTTCCAACATTTCATCAAGTTTTGTTGGCTTATCGATTATTTTTTTTTCGTCGGAAAAGTATGAAGCGTCCAATACGTTCCATTGAACATCAAACCACGTTTCCTTAACACCTTCATATCTTTCAAATATTGTTTGAATGTACCTGGGCCTTCCATGGAAACAATGTATCTTATAATCGTTTAAGACTTTGTTTCCTGTTCCGTCCCCGATCAATTCTTCTACCAAGAACATAGGCTTGATGTTTCCATATTCCCATTCCCTATGGATTTTGTTGAATTTCTTTTTTAGCCATCCATCCAATAATTCTACGATGTGTTTTAAATCAAATTTTTCTTCTCTTCCTTGAAAACTCATCAAACCATCCTTTACTATAATATTGTGGCCCGATGTATGATTTGTCTTTATTATGAAATCATTGGGTAGACGATCATGCATTTTGATCAAATCATTGGGTTTATCAGAAGCCATGATCAATGGTATCAGATATTCTTCTCCTATTTTGGATTTTATATAATCCCTAACCCTGTATTTGTCCGCACATTGAGACTTTAGGTAAGGTCTGTCATATAGTTTTATCCATTGTATTTTTTCAGAAAAAAGTGCAGGATTGCCCAAATTAAGTTGTCGTCCTGTCTGCACCCAATATTTGAACTGGACAAAAGGTTTATCGGGCAAACAGTTCAAGATTAGATAGGATGTGTCTTTTACTAATCCCGTTAAGAGTTTTCTTTTTAAATATTTTCTAATCTGAGGGCCCATTTTAAACACCCTTTTCAATAGTGAAGTACTTAAACACGTCCATTATTGATTTTTGGTATGCGATAAACCATTTTTTCTTTGAATATTTATAGGTTGTCCACTAAACATCTACAATTTGCATATAGCCCTTCCACTATCTTTTTCGGGGCAAAACCTTGAACAATTTCCAAAGAAGTGTTTCCCATGTTTTCCCATCTGTTGGAATCTTGCAATACTTGGTTTAAGGTCTGTATGAAGTTTTCCTTGGATAACGGATCAAATACCCAGCCATTATCTTGGGTTACCAGTTCGGGCCAACAACCGTTGTATTTAGAACAGATGACAGGTAGTTTGCAGGACATTGCTTCCGGGACTACCAAGGACCAATTGTCTTGAAGCGTAGGGATTATGAACACATCCGAAATAGCGAAGTAGTTCGGGAGGGAATCATGGCTTATAGCTCCGGTAAAACGGACGTTGTCAATCTCTTGCATGATGCAATAGTTGATAAGGTCTTTCTTTTGTGGACCATCCCCAACAATCAATAATGTAAGTTCAGTATTGGTTTTAAAGGTCTTGTTCCAAGCTTCAAGAAGTTTGTCCACCCCCTTCAAGGGAACCAAACGACCTATAAAAAGAATGGTTTTCCCCCTTATACCCAGATGGTGTCTTAATTGTACTTTTTTTTCCCTTGAAATCGTGGTGCTTTTTTTTTCAAATCCCTCCGTATCCGCGGCCATGTTCCCTAAACTTATTTTCTCTTTGGGAAACCCAAGACCTTCCACGTATTTTTTGCTGAGTATCCCATTACATACGATGTGGTCCATAGCTCTTGAGGCAAGCTTTCGATACCATACTCTTAATTTCCCCACATTTCTTTCGGTATGTTCGGTGCCCTCATAACACATGATGTGCGGAATTCCAAAAAACGCACGGAGTAATAGTGGACCGTAGGTCCACTGAAAAAACCCATCGGAAATGATGATATCGGGAGCTGTTTTGAGAATCGTTTTGATTAGTCCAGGTTGAAAAGGTATTCTGACATTGCCTTTTGCGACGCTGGAAACCTGCTGCATTTTTCTTCCGGTCAAACGTAGCTCCCCGGTCAATCCTATACTTCTCCCATTCAAGATACTCCCCAATCTTTTTTGGCAGCGTTCTGGAACGACCTCGGAAAAGAAAATCACACTCAACTGATCACCGCACAACTGATTGAGTTTTTCATAGATGGGCAATCTATAATCCAAAAAACTACGTGTAACCCAGGTTAT
>JANQRD010000013.1 GCA_028284725.1 Allomuricauda sp.
TTAAGAAGTCGACCCGGTTTATCCCATTATGCCATTGGACGAGGCATGCATTCAAAAACTACTTTTTTTTATCTACCAAGCTCTTGGTGAATTCGTTCAATGCTTCCACTTTTTCCTCAAAATCACCTTTCAAGGTTTTACGATATTCATTCAGATTTTTAACCAAATCATCAATATCTTCAGGCAGGACATCTTCAAAAAACTGTCGCAAGCGTTTGGCAGTGGTCGGAGATTTTCCGTTTGTGGAAATGGCCACTTTCACGTTCCCTTTGGTGACTATTCCGCCCATATAAAAATCACAAAAAGGAGGGTTGTCGGCAACATTGACCAAAATGCTCCGCTCCCTACAATCATGGTACACCCCTTCATTGACTTCTGGCTGATCTGTGCAGGCCACGACCATATGCTTCCCCTCTAAAAACTTTTTGTGGTATACCTCTTTGGTGATTTCAACTCCATGTTTATTGGCCAACTCAAGGGTATCTCCCAAAAATTCCGGTGCCACCATCTGTACCTTGGCATTGGGGCTGGACTTTAATAGGAAAGTAAGCTTTTCCAAACCTACGTTTCCGCCACCCACAATGAGTACATTCAAGTTGGATACTTTAAGAAAAACAGGATATAACTCGTTACGTTCCATCGGCCACTGCTTTTTTAATGAGTTCCAGAGCATCCCCTTGAATGGGAAGCTTCAAAGCTGCCTTTTGTCCTTCCGTTGACATTTTTCGCCATGTTTTTTGAACGATGTCGATTACCTTATCCTCGGGATGTTTTTTAGCAAACGGTTCAAAATAGTATTGAAGAAAAACAAGGCAAATCACATCTTCCAACGTTTGGGTCTCAAGATTCTTTTTCAATTGCTTCTTCAACAATAAAAACTCCACCTGATCAATAACTTCCTGCCCATAACCTACTTGTGTCAAGATTTCTGAGGCTTTTTGTGCATGAAATCTTTTGAGCTCCTGACGCCATTTTAAGTATCCTACCCGATTCATTTCATACTCCTCCCTAGGAATTTCCCACCGCGAAATATGTTGGCAACGTACCGCAAGCTGCAGTGCTTCAGAAGTTTCGGGAGCAAAATTATTCAATGCATCCGTCATCCGGATGGCATACAGTAGCTCTTTGGGATAGGATTTTCCCTCAAAGACTTCGATATTCGGGTCTTTGCCGTTGGCTTCATCAAAAAGATGAAATGCCTTTTGAAGCATGGCGGATGGAGGCATTGCTTTTTTTATTAAAAGTATTCAGAATACCCCATATACGCAAAGCGCCCTTACTTTTTGATCACGCGTCCATCGCTGGATAACACCTGCCTGATGATCTCCGCATCCCCTTTGTAAAAAAGTCGGGCGTCCGAGTTGGCGGTTACATCAATTGTGTTGGAGACTGTGAGATAGGCATCACTATCCGAAGTCAGGGAAATTTTTAAATCTTCCACTTTAAGCCCATAATCCCGCAAATTGCTATCTGAAGAAAGTCGAGCATCCAACTGTTTTACAGATCCCATAAAATCCATGGTACTATCCGAAGACAACCTGAACACACCAAAATCGAATTGGAGTTCTCCTTCAAGTTTTGCTCCTGAAGAAAGATCTATATCTCCCTCAATGGCTGTAACGTACAACAGCGCTTCGCTATCCGATGAGGCTTCAAGTCTGAAATTCTCTGAAGTCACATCTCCTTGAAAATAGGCATCGGAACTCAAGGATATGGACACATTTTTTGCTTCGAGCGACGAATCCAAGAAGATAGACGCATCGGAAGATGCCTTAAAATCGGATATGCTTCTGGTAGTAACATACAAATTGAGCACTTCCTTCCCTCTAAGGCTAAGGTTATTGTCCAGTTTTACGGTAAGCTTTCCTCCTTGTTGCCTCACATTTATTCTTTCGAACACATTGTCATTGGCTTGTATTTGAACGCGTTCTTCAGTTTCAGAAAAGGTTACATATGCTTTAAAATCCGTTGCCACTTCCAGTGCCGAAATGTCCTGAAAATCGTATTCGCGTGTGGAAATCGTCTCTGAAACCCGAATGGTCTCATGGGTACAAGAGGTCAATAAAAAGCCTGCAGTCAATATGAGTAAAGTCTTTCTTGGGGTTATCATGATGTTTGTTTTTTGATTAATTGATGTTTATTACCGGAGCTCCTTTTCCAGTTCCAAAACAGGTCTCCAGTAAAAGTTGATTGGAGCCCATTCGTCCATTTTCATCGTTTGGGAACTTCTGACAAATACAGCGCCATTTTTTGTGAATACATGTTGGGCCACGAGGCCATTGTGAATTGACTGTTTGTTGTTTTTTGATTTATTGTCCATTTTTCAAATGTTTTTTATAACGGTTTCTTCCCATATTGAAAACACCTACCTTAATTCCAACACCACCCGAAAAACCATTGATCCGATCTAGCGTGTTGAAATCCAGATCCAACTTGCTAGAAAAGCGATAACGAATTCCGGCCTCCAATTGAAGGTATCTCGATATATTGAACAGTACGTTCATTCCAGGTTCAAAAACGAATACGGCATCCACATCGTCGTCGTCGATGTCCCCACTGTCTATGGTATCGTCGAAATCATTGCCGAGGTAGCCCACACCTCCAGCCCCGATCAACATTGGAAAAGAAAGATTGACCACGGATTTACTGAAAAGAATGGGTTCCAAATGCAATCCCCCATAACCTCCGATCAAATCCTCGTTAAGTGTCATTGGGTTGTCTTGTTCCGAATACAAAAAGACTCCGGCAAAACCAACCTCAAACTGTCTGTTGGCTACATAGGCAATCTTTACCCCTCCCAAATAGGTGTCTTTGCCATCTATTTCGCCATAATAGGTTGAAATGCCCATGTAGACCCCATGCACCACATTACGCCGATCGTTGAATTCGATAAAACCTGAGTCTTCTTGGTCTTGGCTCCACACGAAGCTGCAAAGCAGCAAAAAGGGCAGCAATAATTTGTTCTTGATCATTATTCTGGATTCGGTTGTCGCCTTAAAGACAACCACATTTTGGAAAGGTTGCATTCTTTGGAGTATTTTTTTGATTTTTTTAATCGGTAAGCACGATCACTCCCTTTATTCCGTTGATTGAGAAGTCTCCGCGATCTCCCGTTCCGTAGGTTGCTGTGATATCCCTGACCTTTCTACCAGGGTTGGTCATGTTTGTTTTTATGTCGGCAAAGGATTTTGGCACCCTTAGCAGACCTTGTTCCAAAGTTGCCCTGAAATCGAAGGCCAGTCCCGAAACATCCATGTTGATTTCGGAGGATTCTTGGACAATATCAATTTCAGCATCGGGCTTAAGGATTTTATGAATCTCAACTTCAGCAATGCGAAGCGTTAAGAACATTTCGGTATCCACACTTGAAATGTCCACATTGGAAAATTTAAAGTCACCCCGCAAACTTCCTATTTCATCCAAACTAACCTCATCCTTACTCGAGTAGAGTTCGAGCTTGGCTATCTCATGTAAGCGTATATCACTCCCACTACTGATTATTTTTAACTTCTGGGCGCTTTCCACATCAATGGTTCCATTGCTCATTTTGATATTGCCATAACCTAAATTTTCACAATCCAGCTTCCCAAATCGCATATCAATCTTGGCCGTGGATATGGCTTCGTTCACCCAAACATCCCCATGTTGCACACTGGCCTCTAAATCCCCTTTCCAACTGCTTATGACCACATCACCAAACTTGTTGGTAATATTGAGTTCCGCATTCGTGGGCAAGTACACTTCGTAATCTATCTTGATATTCGATTTGTCAAAATCGAAAGGGTTGGCCTTGTTAAAGTAACGGGCAAAGATGCTCGAACTTCGTTCCACAATCTCGGAAGTAATGCGAATGAAATCTCCTGCAATGGTCACTTCCGGTTGAATCCTGTCCAATAACTTTCTGGCGTTCTCATCTTTTCTATGCGTTACCTTAATGTCGATGGTGACCTTTAACTCATCGCTGTCCCATCCGTTGACGATCACATTACCATACTTATTTTCTATCTGTACAGTTCCTGTGGATGAAAGATCATAAGTTCTCTCCCACCGCTTGGCACGTTCGCTTTGCGCCGTCATCACCGACATAAACAAGCATGCCAGCGCTGTTGCTACCGCATGTTTATAAAATGTACCCTTCATAATCCGTTTCACTTTTAGAAGCATTGATCTGTTCAAGAAGGTTCTCGATCAATTCAATGCGCTTTTTATAGTTGTTTACAATGGCTTCCAAAATCAATTCATTATCCAAATTGTGCTGCATTTCGAGCTTTAACTGCTCATATTCCTCATCGAGCTCATCCATAAAGGATAAAAACTCCTCCTTGTCCGCAGCCGAAAGTTTGGGATGGTTCTTGACCAATTGCACCTGTTGAAAAACCAGATTCTTGTAATGCAAGTCTATCTCGAAAAGTTCTTCACTGGCATAGCCTTCGATGGTATTGGGAGCAGGGCGATTCACGAATAAAAAGCCCAAAAACGAAAGTCCCATCAGAAGCACGATTGAGGCAGCCACCCGTAGTTTTCTGGATTTCCATAAAGGAATCACCTTAGGTTGTCCCACTTCGTCCAGCTGATCTGTGATGCCTTGCCAAAGCCTGTCCTTGTCCACCTTATGGACATTGAACGCCTCTTTGTTCTCCCTAATGTGTTTTTCAAAATTGTCCATTACAGTTCATTTACAATTTGAATAAGTTTCTTTTTAGCTCGATGATACTGTGACTTGGATGTGGAGGTTGAAATTCCCATGATCTCCCCGATTTCCACATGATCGTATCCTTCAATTAAATACAGGGTAATGATTTGCTTGTACCCTTCGGGTAACTGACCCAATCCTATTTTTACTTTTTCAATTTCCACTTGATCCGCTCCTTCCGATTCGTCCTCTTCGATAGGCTCCCCTTCATTTTCAAGTGAGGAGGAAAACATTCGTTTTGCCCTTAAGTGATTGATGCTCCTGTTGATGACAATACGCTTTAGCCAAGCTCCAAAAGTGCTCTCAAACCTAAAGCTATCCAACTTCTTAAAGGCCTCCACAAAACTTTCTTGCAAAACATCCTCAGCATCCTCCCTAATGGTCAATAACCGCATGGCCACATTGAACATGGCATCCACGTACAGCCCATATAACTGATATTGGGCGTTCCGATCCCCTGCTCTGCTCTGCTCCACCAAAGCTTTGTGCGTAAAACGTACGTTTGCTTCCAAAAATCCTGGACGGTTATTCAATGACGGCTAAAAATAATCCTTATTCATCTATTCCAAAGACAACAGAAAAATCCAAGGGTTGCACCTACGGGGTTTTAAATGAAAAAGCCCCCAACTTTCGTTGGAGGCCCTTACTGTTATTTGAGATAGTTTATGCTATTCCAGCTTTACAATAATAAATTCGGATCTTCGGTTTACATCGTGTTCTTCGTTGGTACATCTTACGCCATTGCTACATTGATTTAAGAGGATTTTTTCCCCATAGCCAATGGCACTTTCTATTCGATTAGCTTCAATTCCCTGGGAAACGATGTAATTTCCTGTTGATTTTGCCCTTTTGTCCGATAGCGTTTCGTTGTACCGGTCACTTCCCCTTGAATCTGTATGGGCCTCAATTTTAATGACCATCTTGGGATATTCTTTCATCACTTCCACAATTTTATTGAGCTCCTGTGCAGCATCAGGCCGAATGTTGGCCTTGTTCAAATCAAAATAAATATTGTCAATCTTGATTTTCAGCACGCCATTTTCGCGAACAATCAGTTTGTTGAGTTTCTTTGTGATTTCCATTGGAACGTTGTTCACGAAGTCTTTTTCATTGGTGGTGGCAAATTGCTTTTCCCCTGGATTGAATCCTTGCTTGGCGATTTTCAAGTTGTACTTGGCTTCGCAATCCAGAACAGTTTCAAATTCGAAAGCACCATAAGGATCTGTCCTTGTCGTTCCCAGTGAGGTTCCGTCTGAAGCAAAAAGCTCCACCTCAACATTTACAATGGGCTGCGCGTTGGCTTTTCGAATCACACTCCCTTTTACGGTTTGCTCACAAGATTCTTCCAAACGTTGAAAGGAATAAATATCATCATCTCCCTTTCCCCCTTCCCTGTTGGAGGAGAAATATCCGCGTTGGGTAGATTCGTTTACGATATAGGCGAAATCATCACGATTGCTGTTCAAAGGCCTGCCCAAGTTGTTTGGAGTTCCAAATCCATTGCTGCCCATTTCACTTTCAAACACATCCAGACCTCCAAAACCTAAATGTCCGTCGGAAGCAAAATAAAGTTTTTTCGCAGTGACGTATGGGAACATTTCCCTGCCACTGGTGTTGATTGTAGGTCCCAAATTTCTAGGTTGGGAAAAACTCCCATCCCGTTGTATCTCTACCACAAAAATATCAGTCCCACCGATGCTTCCGGGCATATCGGAAACAAAAAACAGATAACGCCCATCGGGGCTCAAAGCAGGCTGGCCAACGGAATATTCCTCACTATTGAAAGGCACTTCAGTAGCATCTGTCCATTCCCCCCCTCGCAATTCGGAGGTGTACATTTTTAAATGGTTGGTTCCTTCACCATCCCGACCCAGAGCTTGATTGGAGTAGTTATTTCTGGTGAAATACATCACATTCCCTTCGGGAATGAACGCAGCGACCGCTTCGTGGTATCGAGTGTTCAATATTGGTGAAAACTGCTCCACTTTAGCTAGATCGGAACCCAAATCAATGGTATCTGCCATAAAGAAATCCAGATACGGTTGTTGGTTCCATTCGTATATCCGGGTTTCAAACCGTAAGGAGTCCCTGCTGGATGAAAACACAATCTTGTCCTTATAGTATATGGTTCCAAAGTCGGCCACTGGAGTGTTAATGGCCAAATTGGTAATGTAAAACTGGGGTTGTCTGTTGAGCAATTCATCCAGCGCCTCATCATTGTTTTTGAGTTGTTCCACTGAAAATTTGGATACATCCAGTTTCTGGGTATAAATTTTCATAATGGCCTTGGCCAATTTGTAATTGCCGATGCCCTTTAACGCATGTACATATCTGAAAGCATATTCGGGCTCCAGCGTATTTTCATATTTGGCGAACAACATCCCGTACCATTTGGCCGCATTTTCCATGTCGGTATTGAAAAAGTAAGCATCACCCAATCGTTGCAAAACATGTTGCGAATTATCACCTTTTTGCACAATACTTTCGTATTGCTTAGCCGCTCTCACATACAGTAAATTGTCAAAATTGATGTCGGCATCGTTGTATTTCAGTTGTGCCTGAACAGAGCAGACCAATATCAAAAAAAGCGCCGCTATGTTGATTCTAATTGCTTTCATCTTAATAAAATCTTGGGGATTTAAGTCGCTTTTCCACCGTCTTGAATTCATATCTCAGGAACACCTCATGGGTGCCACTGGTGTAGCTTCTCAAATCGGAAGTGGTCAGATCATAGGCATATCCAGCACTTAGATCAGGAGAAATCTGAACGCCCAAGAGTGCAGAAAAGGAATCATCCCATCGATAGGCCAATCCAGCAGTAAAGGTTTCCATGAGAATGGCATTGGCCGAGATATCGGCAATCATAGGTGCTCCTGGAACCCATTTTACAAAGAAAGCCGGCTTAAATTTAATATCAGGCGTCAAATCGATGATCTTTCCACCCATCAAAAAGTAATGTAACCTTTCAGAGGCGATTTCCTGCTCCTGCCCGTCGTAATGATCTTGGGAAAAGAAGTTGGGTACGGCCAAGCCCAAATAACTTTTGGCCGTATGGTAGTATACCCCAGCCCCTATGGTCGGGAAAAACCTATTTTCAATATTGTTTTGGAAGGCCACATCAGGATTCTCCACCAGGCCTTTGGTAAAATCGACGTTGAACAATCTTCCTCCCCCTTTGAGTCCGAAGGAAAGCTTTCTGTTGTTTTCATCCAGTTGAACGGTATAGGAAAAGTTGGCATCCACAAAAACTTCGGAAGAAGGTCCCAACGCATCATGGGAAAGCACCAGTCCCAAACCTACATTGTTCCCCATGGGGCCGTCCACAGCCAATACCTGAGTATTCGGTGCTCCATTTACTCCAACCCATTGTGAACGGTGCATCAGCAACGCAGCCAAATGTCCGCGAGAACCCGCATAGGCAGGGTTCACACTAATGGTATTGTACATGTATTGGGTAAACTGCGGGTCTTGTTGTGCCGATATCGTATAAGACATCAACACCAGCGCCAAGGAACAGATATATGGAATTCGTTTTTTCATTTGTGTTTTTTTATTGACCGTTGCGCTACCCATTTTTCCTATCGATTTATGTATAACCAATCTGTTCTTGGCTCCGAGCCATCTCCAAGGTCGAGCACATAATAATATGTTCCTACCGGTAATAAATCTCCTTTTTGAACTGTAGCGCGGCCGTTTGAGGTCCCATCCCAATCATTGTTATAGGAGCGTTGTTCGAAAACAATGTTCCCCCAGCGGTTGTATACCTGGAGTACATTGTTAGGGTATCTTGAAATACAGTCAATCTTAAAGAACTCGTTGACACCATCACCATTGGGCGAGAATTCGTTGTACACGGTCAAACAGGAAGGTTCGACTTCGGCCTGATCGGAATCGTTCGTACTGTCCACATCCAATTGATCTACAAAAGCCAAGCTTGCTGTGTTCAAATAGTCATTGATATCCAGGACCTCAACCGTAAGTTGCAGATTAGCGGTTCCCAAAGCAGCTATGGAAGGAATCTCCCAGAAGCCGGAAATCTCATCATAGACTCCGTCCGAGGCTTGTGAGGTAATCAAACGATATCCCGAAGGCAATTGTTCCTCTATGCCAATGTTTGTAGCGGGTACATTACTTTGATTCGTGACTATGATTGTAAATATCACCTGTCCCCCTATGTTTGGAGAAGCATTGTCCACTGTTTTGGTGATCGCCAAATCCGTAGTTTGTGGGGTGACGGAAGCAACGGCTTCATCGTCGTCATTCACTCCATCGGAGAAATCATCTACATCAATACCTTGATTTGGATTACTATCGGGATCAGCAAAATCGCTCGCTGTAATTGTGGCCACATTAAGATATTCGTCGGCAGTACCTGTAGGTGTATTTACTGTAGCCAATACCACCAAGGTCTCCGTATTCAAATTGAAAATGGTACCATTAATGTTCCAAATTCCCGTATTGGCATTATAGGTTCCTGCTGTGGTAATATGGGATTGATAGGTAAATCCGGATGGCAAAAGGTCTGTAATGACAACCCCAGTAGCATCGCTCGATCCATTATTGGTAACATTGACGGTAAATTCGACCACATCGCCCACATTGGGGGTCGGGTTATCCACAGTTTTCGTTAGCTCAAGATCGGACAAACCATTGGGAACAGGTACTACTGTATCCTGATCATCCTCGGAACTTAGATTGTTGTTAGGAGTAGAGTCAGGATCAAAGGTGTCCAAGGCAATCAACTCAGCCGTATTGCCATATTCCCCACTAGCCAAAACCGTTGCGGTAATTTGTAGGGTCTCGGTTGAACCATTTGCGATGTTTGGCAAATCCCAAGCACCAGTGACGG
>JANQRD010000017.1 GCA_028284725.1 Allomuricauda sp.
TTTTTCCATGCAATAAATCCAAAAGGATATTTTTTGGCATAATTCCACTTGGCGAGGGGTTTGCGTAAATATCGGTTTCGTTAAAATTTTCCGATAGTACCGCCATTCCGTTTTGGAAATATGAAAGGGCTTTTTCCCATTGCTTTTGGGCTGCATAGTGCAATCCAATTGTGTGGTGGGTTTTCGCAACCTCAGGATGATTTGCTCCAAGAACTTTCTCCTGGATGGTCAAGCCCTTTTTAAAGTAGTCCACCGCCTTTGCTGCCTCATTGCCTTTTGTAAAGCATTTGCCAAGATTGATGTATGTAGTGGCAATATATGGATGCTGCTCTTGTAGTATTTCCGAAAATATGGCCAGCGCTTTTTTATGGTATCGCATAGCATTTGCTGCTTCGCCGGTATTGAGCCAGGCAGCTCCAAGATTATTGAAAAAGATACCAACATACACATGTTTTTCTCCAAGCAGCTCAGTCAGTAAATCCAATGCCTTTTCATATGCCTCGATCGCTTTGTAATACTGGCCTTGGGCATCGTAGGATTTTCCCAGATTGGAATACCCAATGGCCTTAAACTGGTTTTGTTCTCCAGAAGCGTGCTCCATTACGTCCAATGCCCGTTGAAAATGGTCCTGGGCTTTTTTGTATTCTCCCTTGTTCAAATAGATGGCGCCGATATTGGTATGGTCCTGGGAGAGTCCAAAGTCGTGGGATTCCAATGTTTTCAGATGGATATCCAATCCTTTTTTAGCGCATCTTAAGGCGTTCTCATAATCACCGCGATATTTGTAGCTAACGGCCAAGCTGCTATATGTTTGGGCCACTTTTGGATGTTCATCTCCCAATGTGTGTACTCTTATTCTTAGTGCATTTTTATAATTTTCAAACTGTTTCTCGTAATCACCCTGCCTGCTCCAGTCAAATCCAAGATTTTGGTAGGTGTCAGCGACTTCAAGCTGTTCGCCTAATTTTTCAAGCCCAACGGAAAGGGCTGTCTGCAGATGTTTTTGAGCTTCATGATGTTTTGACAAAAGGGTATGACAGGCTCCAAGGCCATTGAGGGACTTTACATATCCTTTCCAGTGCGCTGTCTTTTCATAAAGGTCTCTGGCCTTTTTATAGTGGATGATAGAGTTCTGATAGTCGGCGGCATCCCCAAATTTTCTTGCTTCTTGATAATGTTGATAGGCTATGATGGTATCGAGTTCCTGGCTGAACAATCCATTCGGAAGGATTAGCGATAGAAACGGTATTATAAGTGCAGCCCTTGTCAAACCGAAACAGCATATGCGCTGAACTTTCAATATATGAACCGTATACATCGGGAACATAAAGGAGAGGTTGAAAAAAATGTATCATAAAGTACGATAAAATATACCCTGTCCAAAATCGCAGGGCCTATCGGCAAGGTGGGGGGCGTTCTTTAGTTATGCCCTACATTATTTTTTTAACTGAAATCAGATATGCGATTGGATTCGACCAACCGGCTTTAAACAGCAGTTTGGATACTCACTTTCTGAGGATGCTGAGCGTTAACAAGTGAGTTGTTTTTTGCTCCTGTTCCCACTTTTCGTCTTTGTCTAGAAGTATATCATAACAGTCTTATGCCATGTATCTCCTTGAGGATGATTATCACAGTATAAAAAGCGGTTAGTAAAAGTGCAATAAAGAATACGGAAAGCTGTTTTTTAAGGTCTTTCATTTGAGGCGTTTTAGGTTTTTTGGTGTTTTCACAATATAATCAATTTGTGGTTATATTCATTTGTCAAAATGTTATTTTTCTGACAATCCTTCAGATTTCAATTAGTTGCAATCATTTACATCCGTTTACAAACGAAAACAAATAATTTAGTACCGGCTCCTGTTTTTTTACTGCACTAAGTTTGCTCCGTCGAATGAAAGTCGTTCGATAGTATTAACTGTTTAACCGTAAAAATTAGTAGTATGAATTCACTTAGAAACAAAGTACAGTTGATTGGAAATTTGGGTAATGATCCTGAAATCGTAGTGTTGGAAAACGGAAGCAAACTTGCAAAGTTTTCCATAGCCACCAATGAAACCTATAAAAACACAAGCGGCGAAAAAGTGACCGATACGCAATGGCACAACATTGTGGCCTGGGGCAAAACGGCGGAAATTGTTGAAAAATATCTCGTAAAGGGCAAGGAGGTCGCTCTTGAAGGGAAACTGATCAACCGTTCCTATGAAACCAAGGAAGGGGAGAAGCGGTATGTGACCGAAATAAAATGTAACGAGCTGCTCATGCTGGGCAAGTAATTGTTATATGCGGATAATCGGGAAAGTGGGGCCATTGGCCCCTTTTCTTTTTTTAACCCGCTTTTTAACAGTAATTTAAATAAAGAAGGCGCAACATGTTGGGCACTAAAGCGTCAAATAAGTATAACAGTGAAGTATCATGAAATCCGTTCGAATCTTTGCGGTTTTGTTTTTCTGCGGTCTGAGCACAAGTGTTCAAGCGCAGACAGAGACTCCCACGCACCAAGGATTACGATTTTATGAAAAATTGGCCCAACGCGATGCTGCATATGAGCAATCCTTACATGCTTTGACACATCAGGATGAATCCGACTATTGGATTGACCAAGCGAATTATGAACGCCAGCTTGGCATTGCCAATTTTGCCGCATATTTGATTTATATGAAAGGCAAGAAAGACGCTTATCGCGATTACTTGGAAGGCTGTGACGGTTCTTGCAATCATAGTGAACTGTACTATCAGAAAGCCGCTGAGTATTTGTCCTCTTCGGATTTCGAGTATGTATTGGAACGAAACAGGAAAGTGGTCGATAATCTTCCGGGAAACAAGAAAAAAATGTAAACGAACAAAAAAACCGCCCAACTGGCGGTTTTTCTACGCTACTTTCTTTAGTAGGTCAAAACATGGACAACGCTTACAGCGTTTGTTTTCTCCCTTTTTGTACTTTTTGCAGCACTTGGTCTTACAATTGGTTAGGGGCAGTTCCCTTAATAAGGCCTTATTATTCTTTTTTGAATCTTTTTTCTTTTTGCCCATCACTTGAGTCGATGGGAGCAAATGTAACTATTTTAAATTAATCTAAATAAAAGACTTATCAACAATTATTCACCGGCTGTATCGGAAGCGGCACTTTCGACAGTAAGTTGTTGGATATCCCTGTCGAAAAGATAAAGTCCACCTTTGTCGTTCCCTATTAGATTGATCTTATCCAAAACGGTTCGTGCAAGGGCCTCCTCCTCCAATTGTTCGGCCACATACCACTGCAAGAAATTGTGGGTGGCATAATCCTGTTCTTGAAGGGTTACATGAACTAGCTCGTTGATACTTTTTGAGACAAAGAGTTCGTGCTGGTACAGTTCCTCGAACATGTTTTGAAAGGATCCAAATTCGGTTTTTGGTGCTTTCAAATCTGAAACATGGGCATGCCCGCCTCTTTCGTTGACATATTTAACCAATTTGAGCATGTGCATGCGCTCTTCATCAGAATGGCCGTACATGAATCCTGCAATGCCCTCAAGACCTTTTACTTCGGCCCATGAAGCCATGGAGAGGTATACTTGAGACGATTCGGCCTCGATGCGTATTTGATCGTTCAGTGCTTTTTCAAGTTTCTTTGATAACATGGTGTTCCCTTTTTTTAACAAAGTTACGAATTATCCCAGCGGGAGACTAGAAGTAAATTTCCTGGGCCAAACGGAAAGTATTTGCATGGGCCTCCACAATGATTTTGATATCAGGGGAGTAACCTCCGCCCATACTGCACTGCACAGGAATCTTGTTTTTACGACAGGTTCTGAGTACGTAACGATCGCGTTCCCGGCACCCCTCCAAGGTCATGCCCAACGTCCCAAGTTTGTCTGAAGCCAAAACATCCACCCCACAGAGGTAAAAAATAAAATCGGGTTGGACTTTATCCAGCAGTTCTGGCAATGTTTTCTTAAGTATTGATAAGTAGACCTCGTCGGAAGTTCCCTTTTCCAGTGGGATATCCAAATCAGAAGCTTCTTTTTTGAAGGGGTAATTGCCCCTCCCATGCATGGAAAAGGTAAAAACTGAAGTGTCTCCTTCAAAAATTTCTGCCGTACCATTGCCTTGATGCACGTCAAGGTCGATGATGAGTATCTTTTTGGCCAATCCTTTATCTTGAAGGTAACGAGCGCCTATGGCTTGATCGTTGAGCATGCAAAACGCCTCTCCCCGATTTGAATAGGCATGATGCGTGCCACCGGCTATGTTCATCGCAATTCCATGATCCAAAGCAAACCCACATCCCCTGATAGTGCCCTCGGCAATAATACGTTCTCGTTGTACCAGGTCTTCACTCAACGGAAACCCAATCTTTCGCACTTCACTGGGTTTAAGGTTGAGATTTGTAAGATTTTGATAATATCCCTCTTCGTGGGCATTTAAAACATACTGGTCATCAGGAAATGCTGGCTCAAAAAAATTTTCTTGGGTACAACTTCCTTCATAAAGTAACTGTTGGGGCAACAGTTCATACTTGGCCATGGGAAAGCGATGGCCTGCTGGTAGTGGATGTTTATAGATGGGGTGATAGGCAATTTTGAGCATCAACTTATGGCTTCGCCGTTCTGGATCCTTTCCTCGTCAGGATTCACAAACACCAATTTTCCTGCTTCATTTTCGGTCATTAGGATCATGCCCTCACTTTCCACACCACGCAACTTTCTTGGTGCTAGATTGACTAGGACGGTAACACGTTTGCCAACAATTTCCTCTGGTGAAAAACTTTCGGCAATTCCTGAAACGATGGTTCGTGTGTCCAAACCGGTATCAACCTTCAAAACCAATAGTTTGTTCGCTTTGGGCATTTTTTCAGCTTCCACAATAGTACCTACACGCATGTCGAGTTTGCTGAAATCATCAAAAGTTATAGTTTCTTTTTGTGGGGTCAGTACTTTATCCATTTGTTCATTTGCTGTTTTGGCGGCTTCCAGTTTGGCTAGTTGCGCCTCGATTTCCTTTTCCTCAATTTTGCGGAACAACAGTTCACTTTTATTGATTTGGTGGCCTGAGGGCAAAATGGTCTCTTGTTTTTCAACTTCGCCCCATTGGGATGCTGAATCGAGTTCAGCATGACGTAGAATGCCTTTAAGTTTATGAGATGTAAACGGCAAAAAAGGTTCACTCAACACGGCCAACCCCGTTGCTATTTGAAGGGCAACATACATGACCGTTTTCACCCTTTCCTCATCTGTCTTGATCAATTTCCAGGGCTCTTCGTCCGCTAGGTATTTGTTCCCCAATCGCGCTAGATTCATCAATTCCTGACTGGCCTCCCGAAAACGGAAACGATCCAAAGAGTCCGATAGTGTTTCCGGAAACTTTTTTAGTGCATCAAGCGTTTGTATATCGATTTCCTTTAGCACCGAAGGTGTGGGAACGACTCCATCGTAATATTTATGGGTCAATACCACTACCCGATTGACAAAATTCCCAAAAATGGCGACAAGTTCGTTGTTGTTTCGTGCCTGAAAATCTTTCCAGGTGAAGTCATTATCCTTGGTCTCAGGGGCCGTTGCGGTCAATACATAGCGAAGCACATCCTGCATATCGGGAAATTCCTCCAAATATTCGTGCAGCCATACCGCCCAGTTTTTGGAGGTGGACAGTTTGTTTCCTTCCAGATTCAGGAACTCGTTTGCGGGCACGTTTTTGGGCAATACAAATTCGCCGTGAGCCTTGAGCATGGAGGGAAAGATGATGCAATGAAAAACAATATTGTCCTTCCCAATAAAATGAAACAATTTGGTGTCCTTGTCCTTCCAGTAGGGTTCCCAATCCTTTCCTACTCGTTTCGCCCATTCTTTGGTGGAGGAAATGTAACCTATGGGGGCATCGAACCATACATAGAGCACCTTTCCTTCAGCACCCTTAAGCGGAACCGGGATGCCCCAATCCAAATCTCGGGTCACCGCTCGAGGCTTTAGACCATCATCGATCCATGATTTACATTGTCCGTATACATTTGGTTTCCAATCACTTTTATGACTTTCAAGAATCCATTCCTTTAGGAAGCCTTCATAACGATCCAAGGGCAAAAACCAATGTTTTGTCTTTTTTAAGGTAGGAACCGCTCCTGTGATGGTTGATTTTGGATTGATGAGATCAGTCGCATTCAAAGAGGAACCACAATTTTCGCATTGATCGCCATAGGCTTCTTCGTAACCGCATTTAGGACAGGTGCCTGTGACAAATCGGTCCGCCAAAAACTGTTGGGCCTCTTCATCGTATAATTGCTCGGAGAGCTCTTCGATGAAGTCTCCTTGTTCGTACAGTGTTTTAAAAAAATCGGAGGCCGTTTCATGGTGTACTTGGGCCGAAGTTCTGGAGTAATTATCGAAAGAAATTCCAAAATCCTGAAATGATTTTCGGATGATTCCGTCGTACTTATCAATGATTTCCTTTGGACTCACCCCTTCCTTTTTAGCCTTCATGGGAATCGCCACACCGTGCTCATCACTTCCACAAATAAAGGCCACATCATGTCCCTTCAACCGCAAATAACGTGCATAAATATCAGCTGGAACATATACACCGGCCAAATGCCCTATGTGAATAGGGCCATTGGTGTAGGGAAGCGCTGCCGTAATGGTGTATCGTGATCGGGATGTATCTTGAGGCATCTACTGTTCTGGATTAAGCCCCAAAAATACTGATTTTAGCCAAAGCCAAATACCCAACATCCCAAAAAAGGAAACCTCCGAATAATGCATTCCAAAATTGGGGTGGGGAGATGCACTATCGGAGGATTCTGGAATGTATACTTTTTCCGTTTTGACTACATGATCATTACGGATTTACTCATTCTTTCATTGCCTACCTGGATCCTGTAGATGTATTTTCCAGTGGAAAGACTATCCCTCATACTTTCGCGGATGTTGATCTCTCTGGAACCTTCCAACATCATTTCGTTGAACACAGTTCCTACATTTTGTCCGAGAATGTTGTACAATTGGATATCCACGTGAGCAGCAAAAGGCATCTCCAAATAAATATGCGGAGCCCTTTCCGTAGGGTAGAATGGTCGATGCACGATGGCGTTTTGCAAATCGGGATCTGGGTCCATCCCATCTGGACTAGGTGGGGTATCCGGTAATGTTGGAGGATCATTGTCCATAGCAATATCGTCAAAGGTCTCACCACTACAGTTGAACCCTAAATCGATAGCTTGGTACTGGTAGCCCAACAAATGACGTTCTACAGCCTCACGTGGTACGCAGAGCCATTCGGCCAAAACAGTACCGTAGAGATTCCTGAAATCCATGTTGTGCTCTAGGTTTCCTCGACCGTTTGGACTCTCCAATGAGGGGTGGTCACCAACGAAAGCACTTCCGTTCAATCCCGATCCAAAGAACAAGGTTGGGGCAGCCTTTCCGTGGTCGGTACCCAAAGATCCATTTTCAAAGATCCTACGGCCGAACTCGGAGAAGGTCATACTCAATACCTTGTCATCTTGCTGTGTAAAGGCAATATCTTCGTAGAAATTGTTTACTGCAATGGAAAGATTGGACATCAACCGCTCATGGGCCAAAGGCTGGTTACCATGTGTATCGAATCCACCAAGGGAAATCATGTACACTTTTGTGCCCAAGTTACCTTTGATCAAACGAGCCAACAAGGCTAACTGTCTTGCAAAGCCATTATCTTGATATTCCACTTGATTCTGTCCGCGCTCGTAAGCCGCATGGATCTTACCGGCGTATTCGTAAGTGGTATTGGCTACTCCGCGAAGGAACCTTAACTGGTCTCCGTACATACAGTCTCCAAAGGGAGCATTTTCGATGTCGTAGAAGAATCCTGTCTGGGCAATTTCCTCCAACTGATCAATGTTGTTGGCCACAAAGGCGTAATTGGTCTCTTCTCCTTCGAAGATCAAATTTGCCAGGTTGCCGATTTGGATTGCAGCCGGTGCTTCTGGAGGATTAATCAAATAATCGGGGTAGCATTCCTCAAAATGCCTTCCCATCCAACCTGTGTCCAACCCTGTAAAACCGGTGGTGGTAAGGTCGGTGTTCGCAAAAATGTCGGATCCTGTAAAGTGGGATAGGCTTTGACCTTCGTATCCTACTCCATGAACGGCCTTAAATTGGCCTTCACCCCATAATTCTTCAAGGGAGTCCATGTAGGTTGGGATTCCAAAATCATCGGTAAGTTTTAGGACTTTACTTTCTGGAATGTAGATATTGGGCCTTGCATTGGCATAAGTATCATATTGTTGCACTGGGATAACTGTACTTAATCCGTCATTACCTCCCGACAGTCTGATCAATATTAAAATATTATCTGTCTCAGCATCAGCAATTGCCGAAGTCAAAGGAGAGGGAGCCGAAGCGGAAACCAAACTGCTTCCCAGGAACATGGAACCGGAACCTGCTATACCCAAGGCTTGGATAAAGGAACGTCTACTCCATGTTTTATGTTCTAAATCATGACCTTCGTGTTCAAGGCCTTTGTATGGTGTATTATCGTGGGTATGATGAGTATCGCACATGATGGTAGGGGTTATTTAAGTTGAAATTCGGGTTCTCTGGATAAGTGACGCAACAAAAGATAGACTTGGGAAGGAGCCGTGGGCCAAAGGGCCAACGTCCAAGAAGGTGTTGCTCCACCTTCATAGTAGGTCTCATCCACATCACTTCGGAAGGCAACGTATGCCTTTTCGTACTCTCCATCAGTAAGCAATCCCTTAGGCAGCAACTTATCAATTATTGGCCTAGCGATTATATCGGGGTTGTTACTGGTTAAACCGTCGTTTCCTGTCAAAGACAAGGCAAAATCCCTGAATTGTTCTGGGTTTGCTTGGTAAAAACGCTCCAAAAATACTTCGGAGGTCAACCAACGACCAATAATAAAATTGGTGTTGATCCATTCCCTATCTCGCTGCCATCCAGCCACGTCGAAGGGATCAAAAAGCTCTTGACCTATCATTGCGGAAGCATCCACCATATTGACCACGGTGCTGTCGTCGTAAGCGAAACCTGTTTCCTTTAGAAGGCCGAAATAGAGATCAAATGGACTCTTAATAATGACACCGATGGCGTTATCATCGAAAAAGTGTTGACTCTTAAACAATTGACGTAAGACTGGGGCGATTTCGAAATTGTTGGCGACAAATGTCTGGGCAAGTCCATCGATTATGGTCGTGGCATTACCCATATTTTCTGGTGTATCTGCCGAATCGGGGTGTACAAAGAATTCATATAATTTTTTGCAGATGAATCCGGCTATCTCGTTGGG
This sequence comes from Allomuricauda sp., assembly GCA_028284725.1. Classification (GTDB taxonomy): domain Bacteria; phylum Bacteroidota; class Bacteroidia; order Flavobacteriales; family Flavobacteriaceae; genus Flagellimonas. The sequence goes on from JANQRD010000017.1 coordinate 9,256, forward strand.
CCTTTCATTAAATAGGATATCGATGGTATCATCGTATCCCCAGTTTCCTGTTTGGCCCAAAATCGTTTTATTATCGGTATTGAAATCTTCTGGGTTAAAAGTTACCTGTGTGCATCCTTCTTCACCTCTGTTCGTATATCCTGAAAGTGATTTTGAGGTTTCGATGATGTCTTCTTCAGTATATCCGTTACCTTCACCCAAGGTGAAAAGCTCATAGAGCTCTCGGGCGTAGTTTTCGTTTGGATTGTTACCTCGGTTTCGGACACCATCTAAGTAGTACAGCATGGCACTTGTCAAACCAATTTCACTGACAAAGGTCTTAAAGTTACCGAGCGCGTTTCGTTGCAAGCAGTTGAAATAATGGTATAAAAAGGAATTACAGTTATACACATCCAACTCAGTAACAAAGTGGTTGCTCCAAAAGAAACTTAGCCGATCTAAAAGATTGTTGTTTAAAAGAGCGTTCCCATATGCAATGGTAAACTCTTCGAGCTGAGCTCTTCTTACTTGTCTGGCAAGATCATCGTCTTCAGGATAGTTTGCATCGGTCCAGTCCGCCCACTCCGGTGCTGGAATAGGTGGTGTGGCCAAAGCCTGATCTACTAAACTGTCGACGAGGGCATCGGCTGATTGTCCCACAGCCGCGTTAATCGTTTGTACTGAGGCACTAAAACCAAGCCTTCTGTACAAATGGGCAGCACGTATCTCATCCAATGGATCAGTGTACGGCGCCAAAGTTGAGGAATTACAATTGATAAAGTACTCCATAGCAATGTCTGGCGTTAATTAGGTCCATAGTTTTGGGGCAACTATATGTTTAGCTTAACGTTGGGTGTGGTTCAATTGAGCCAACAAATTACAATCTAAACGCAGTTTATACCGTGAACCACCAAATTTTTCGATGAACTGCACAGTTTTTTTAATATTTTTCAAAAACCATGGGCAAACACAACGAATTTGGACGCCTTGGAGAGCAAAAAGCGGTGGATTTTTTGTTGAAAAGCGGCTACGAGGTCCTCTGTAGGAACTATCGGTATCAAAAAGCCGAGGTAGACATCATTGCGAAAAGGGGCAATATAATTTCCATTGTTGAAGTAAAATCAAGGAAGATGGGCTTTCTCGGGGAAATTTCAGATAGCATTGGTAAAAAGAAAATCAATTTGTTGGTGACGGCGACCGACCAGTATATTCAAGAAAATGATTTGGATGTTGAAGTAAGGTTTGATGTCATTATTGTTATTAAAAATGGAGAAGTGTTTGAGATCGAGCACATAGAAAATGCTTTCAATCATTTCTAACCGGTTGTTTGTTTTGTAACAATTTGTTAATTTTGTTCCAAACCAAACAAATGAAGACGATATCCGCCGTAGTTGAGCACTACATTAAAAAGAAACCATTTTTGCAGAGCGCTTTGGCGCAGGGCATCATAAATCTTACCTCCCTGTCCCGCCAAATCAAACCTGAAATTGCTGAAGCATTGGGTAAAGATGTAAAAGATGGTGCCATTGTCATGGCATTGAAGCGCCTCTCAGACGACCTTGAATTTCGAGCCACCCACCGCATCGTAAAGGTGTTGAAAAATATAGGTGAAATTACTGTACGTTCTTCCCTTACCGATTATACCTTTTTGGCCTCGGATACCATCCTACAACAACAGGCCCGACTTTTGGAAGAGGTGAATGCAAATCAAGATGTTTTTTACACGTCTTCCCGCGGGGTGAACGAAATCAATATTGTGATCAGTAATGTGATGGATGGGGTGGTAGAGAAGTATTTTAAGCATGAACGTTGTACACAGAAAGCCGAAAACCTGTCCTCAATTACGGTCAAGCTTCCTGCGGAGAATGTTTCCGTACCGGGCATTTACTATTTCATCTTTCAGCGTCTGGCCTGGGAGGGTATTGTATTATATGAGGTCATTTCAACCACAAATGAGTTTACCATTTTGGTCAACGAGGAACAGGTGGATGTGGCCTTTAAAACAATTAAAGACCTGAAGACGCTTTAGTCATTTTAAATACAAAATCCTTCTCCAAAAAGTATACCAATGGAAATTTACGGTTTGAGGTTGAACTAAAAGATGGCCTCAAACATGGCCGGTACACTTCATATCATCCCAATGGGAGCGAAAAAATCACGGGACGTTTCCGCAAAGATGAGCAGGTGGGCACTTGGCGTTATTATGATCAAGAGGGAGCATTGGTCAGAAAGAAAAAATTTTGATTCCCCGTACTTGTTTTAAGATTTGTGCCACAATCGCTAACTTGATTTCCTAATTCAAATCTCCTTCCATGAAAAGAGAAATTTTCCGGATTGCGTTTGTGTTGATTTTGTCGGCTTTCCCAATTACAGGGATGGGTCAAAAGTTTTATTTTCCCGAACGCCACGAGGTATGGAAGCAAGCAGGGCAAAATCAATTCAAGTACAACAAGGTCAAACTTCAGAAAGCGGTCGATTTTGCCACTGAAAATGAATATTCCGGCTCGCGGGATTTACGACAAGCTATTCTTAAGGGTTTTCAGCGAGAGCCTTTTCACGAAATTTTGGGACCCACCAAAAAACGAGGTGGACCGGCCGGAATGATTT